>NZ_QUES01000042.1:0-49845 GCF_003478085.1 Eisenbergiella sp. OF01-20
AATGTTGCCAGTTCACCCGGCTTCGGGTTTTCATAATTCACTTGACACTACCCCTTAGTAAATGGTTTTGGAATTATAAAGCCTGAGCTGGAATACCGTGATAATCCCGGCTATCAGGAACATTACCACCGCAATGGCAGAGGCATAACCCTGTTCGTAATTGGTAAAAGCCGCCTCATATAAATAGGTGGCAAAGGTCTGCGTGGAGTTCGCCGGCCCGCCTCCTGTCAGAGAGGCCACCAAATCATACTGCTTGAGGGCACCGATCACACCGATAATCGTCAGGTTATATGTGGTCCCCCTTACCAGAGGGAATGTGATTTTCTTAAGTATCTGGAAATGTGTGGCCCCGTCGATTTTGGCCGCTTCATACAAATCTTCCGAAATACCCGCCATAGCGCCGTAATACAGCGTCATGGAGTAGCCGGTCCACTGCCAGATGTTAACAAGGATAATTGCCCATATAGCCAGCTTGGGATTGGAAAGAGGGGCGCTGACTCCAAAAAAAGAAAGGATATCCTTTAAATAACCGATATTCGGATCCAGGAGCCGGTAGAAAACCTGTCCGATAATGATGGAAGAAAGGATAGCCGGCATGAAGAGGACTGCCTTGGAGACATCCCTTCCCACAAATTTCTTCTGGAACATATCCGCCAGAAGGAACCCCAGAATAGCCTGCACGGTTACGGTAAACAGTGCAAAAAGCAGAAAATTCCGCAGAACAATCCGGAATACCTTGTCTTTGAATATATTCATAAAGTTCGTCAGCCCGATAAAGGTCATATCCGGGTCAATACCGTTCCAGTCATACAAACTGATTTTCACGTTATATAATACCGGATAAACCATATATACCATTACAAACAAAAGCAACGGCAGTACACATAAAAATCCAATTTTCCTGCTGTTTCTAAAATTAATCATCCTTCCGGCCTCCTGCCTTTTTAACTAACGTGCAGAACCTGCGCCCGCCGGACGGCAGCCCCTGTTCCACATGATCTCCGCGGACAGCGGGCCGGACGGACATGACAGCATGTCCACCCGGTGTCTGCCGCCAGGGTACTTCCCATACGGAATCCCTGTTATTTGGAAATTCCTGCAGCGGCTTCCGCCATTGCTGCGGCGGCTTCTTCCGGAGTGGCCGCGCCGGTTCCCAGAAGCTGCAGCTGGTCGAACAGCTCGTCATTTATCTTGGTGTAGAAGGAGCTGCGGAAGCCTACGGTCTGATCGGAGGCGGCTGCCGCCGAAATGGTATCATAAGCCGCTTTATAATCCGCCGTAAGGTCAACGGTGGGGCTGGGTGCATCCTTCAGCACGCTGAAGAACCCAAGACCGTCCACTACGGACTGCTGCATATCGTAGCACATCCATTTCACAAATTCCCAGGCCGCTTCCTGGTTCGGGCTTGCGGCGTTGATTCCCCATGCCACATCGGGAGCGGTGAGCACCGCACCTTCTTTTCCTTCGATGGAAGGAAGGGTTGCCACTTTAATATCATTGGAGGAAAAGTTTTCATAAAAGGAGTTCTCCGCCTTCAGGGAACCCAAATCCCAGGAACCGTTGAAAATCATAGGGATGGTGGAATTTCCGTCGTCATCCTTCCACTGGGAATAGCCTTCGTTGTAAATGGTGGTGGACAGCGCGCCGTCCTGTACAATGCCGTCGGTAAACAGCTTCTGGTAATAAGAAAAGGCTTTTACCACATCGCTTTCCGTCCATTCCGCATCCAGAGAGAATACGTCGTTGCACAGATCTTTGTTGATAGTAGCCAGGATGGCGATAAACATATCATAATTCTGCCAGTTATCCTTGCCGCCGAACATCAGGGGAATCTGCTTTGCACCGCGTAATGTCTGTGCCGCCTGCGTCAGTTCTTCCCAGGTTGCAGGAAACGCTGCAACACCGTTTTCCGTCATAAGTTTATTGTTGTACCAGATGGTCCCCGATGCGCTCATGGCACTGGGGAATGCATATATTTCATCACCGGAAAGCGTAATGGTGGTGAAGGAGGCGTCGGTAAACTGATCCTGCCAGTTCTCTCCCCATTCTGCAGATGCGTAATCCGCCATAGGCGCCAGCTGGGATTTGTATTGTTCCAGATCCGCGCCCGGTGCGATGCCGATAACATCCGGAGCGCTTCCGGCTGCAAAGTCAACCTTGAGGGCGTTATAGTGATCTTCCTGTCTCATTATCGTTACGGTTGCATGGATCCCGGGATGGGTGGCGTTAAACTCATCTGCGATGGCCTGTGTCAACTCGGAATCCTCACTGAATCCCTTATAATTGCCCAGGGCATACTGCCAGGACTGTACGGTGATTTCCACAACCTCCCCGTCCGCAGCCCCGGTACTGTCCGTGTTCTGGGCTGCGGCTGTACTCTGGGAAGCCGTCTCCTTGGTATCGGCGGTTTCTGCAGACGTAGTGTCCGTGCTTCCACAGGCTGCCAGTGACATTACCATTGCTCCTGTCAGCAGCATTGCAATTACTCTTTTCATAAATAAATCCTTCCCTTCCTGCTTCTGAATTTCTCTGCATGTATTTCCTTGTGACTGTTCCGTCCCTTCACAGATACTGCGCCGACGTACCGGACAGTTACCTTTCATTTACTATTGCATTATAGTGTACTGAATAATTTTATCAAAGAGCATTATTTTTAGTAAAAATAGGTTGTTTTTTTTAGATTATTAAATTTCCCCCGTTTTTTTCCGTATTATGGAAAAGCGGTGCCTGTGTCCGGGAGATGCGCATAAAAAAAGAACCGGCAGCCTGTGCATACCGGTTCTTCCTTTTCCCTGCTTCTATTCCGTTCTTTCCCTGCCCCAGAAGAACAGCGCCACGGTTCCCGGCCCTGTATGGCTTCCGATGGTAGTGCCCACATAATTGATTTCCACCTTCCCGTTCAGTTTGGGAAAACGTTCTTCTATCATGTCCGCTACCGCACGGGCATCCTCGCGGCAGGCCGACTGGGAGATATAGCATTTGCCGGAATAATCCAGACCGCCATCCGCATATTCCTCCATCTTTTCCACAATAGCCTGTATCACCTTACGCTTGGTACGGATCTTAAACCGGGGAATCAGCCTGCCCAGGTTATCCATATTCAGAAGCGGGCAGATGCCAAGCACGCCTCCGATAAACCCGGAGGCCCTGGATACACGGCCGCCCTTGATATAAAAGGTGAGGTCCGTAGAAAAAAACCAATGGTTCAGCCTGCGTTTATTCTTCTCCGTCCAGGCATAAAGCTCATCAATCCCCATTCCTTCATCCCGCAAATCTGCCAGCTTATCCATTAAGAGTCCGTATCCTGAAGAAGCCCCCAGGGAATCCACCACATAAATTTTCCGGTCCGGGTACAACTCTTCCAGCTCCTGCTTTGCCGCAAGCGCGGAATTAATAACGCCTGAAATTCCGGAGGAAAGGCATAAATGCAAAACATCCCTGCCCTCCTTCAGGAAAGCCTCAAAATATTCCCGGAATTCTTCGGAATTCACCTGGGAGGTTTTGGTATCGGCTCCCTGGGTCATCTTTTTATAAAATTCTTCAAATGGCATGGATTTGCCTAAATCATCCGCATACTGCACTCCATCCAATTCATAATGAAAGCATATGTAGGATATGTCCCTGGAACGAAAATGTTCTTCCGTCAAATCTGCCGTAGAACAACAGCTTATAATATAATCTCCCATCCTCTCCGCCTTTCTATCCTTTCTGTCAGGATTCTTTCTTCACTCAGCCGTATAGGCGGCCTTGTAGAGTTATTATACCCTATTGTGCAACCTGCCACAACTCCATTTAGCTATAGTTTCCGAAAAACAAAAGACCAGTTTCCCGTCCGCATTGGAAATCTGGTCTTTCTCCTGCTTATTTAATTCCTTACTGACTACCTGCTATCGGCCTTTCATCAGCAGCCCGTGCCATCCTTTTGCAGGAACCAGGTAGTCATTTCGCTCACGCCGCGGTTCGCCCATGCAAAATATGGAATCAGCTTCAGCTGCGTTTCTTCCTCCCCATACGGCTTATCAGAATACAAAACGGCCGACTCTTTTCTTTTCCATGCTTTCATCGTCAGCACGGGGATTTCCAGACCGCCTATTGTCTCTCTTTCCAAATTTACCGCACTTTCCCTTTGAATACGCACATCCCGCAGCAAATACGCATTGTCTATCCCTTCCGCACAAAATACAATCGGTCCTCTTACCACGGCGGCCCTGCCGCAAAGATCCGAAACTCTGGGATTTGCCTCCACGATTCTTGTTTCCAAAGGCAGCTTTACATGAATACAATCTCCCTGGGCAAAGCAGCGGTCCACATAAACATAACCTTTTACAGGGGCACATACTATCTTCTCACCGTTTACTGTGAGTTCTGCTTTTTCAGCCGATGCCCAGCCGGGTATTCTCAGGGCTATGGTAAATGCGCCTGCTGTTTTGACAAGAATCTGCACATCTCCTTCATAAGGATATTCCGTCTTCTGTTCCAGAAGAATTTCCCTGCCGCCAATGCTGACCGTGCCGGTGCCGTTCATATAACAATGGGTAAAAACCGTATTGCCCGATGTTGCGTACATAAAATCGGCGATGGAACCGACAAACCTTAACAGATTGGGCGGGCAGCAGGAGCAGCCGAATACTTTGGCTCTTTCCAGAATCGGAAGGTGTTCCTTCAGCCCCTCCGGCCTGCTGTCATTAAATGCATTTCTGCGTGGATCGACCGACATCGGATTTTCATAAAAAAAGCTGTCGCCGGATATGGATATACCGCCAAGAACCGTATTATAGATTGCCTGCTCCGCCGCATCCGCATATTTTCCATCAGCCTCTATCAGCCACATTCTGCGGGCAAACAACGCCAAAGCAATTGATGCGCAGGTCTCATTATAGGCCGTATATTCCGGCAGATCATAGTCGAAACTGAAGGATTCCCCCCTGTGGGTGGAACCTACTCCTCCGGTGATATACATTCTTTGATTCACAATATTATCAAATAAAGCCTCGCAGACCCCGGCAAGCTCTTCTTCCTTATTCTCTTTTGCCAAATCGGCCATACCGCTGTATAAATAAAGCGCCCTTACGCTGTGTCCCTCCGCCGTCAGCTGCTTTCTGACCGGAAGGTGTGACTGCATATGTTCCTGATCCGTAAAGCTGTAGGTTTCATCCCTTTCGCTTGTTCCTCTTGTATTGATAAAATATTCCGCCAGCGCCTTGTAACGTTCCTCTCCCGTATACCGATAAAGCTTCATCAGCGCCAGCTCAATTTCTTCGTGTCCCGGCGTATCAAAGCCGGCCGAGTGCTCGATACGGAAAACCCTGTCAATTAAATCTGCATATGTAACCGCCACCCTGAGCAACGCGTTTTTCCCCGTAGCCTGGGCATAAGCTATGGCTCCTTCGATTAAATGGCCCGCGGAATAGAGCTCATGATCGGTTCTTCTTGTAAACCTGGCTTCCGGTTCCACAACGGTAAAATACGCATTCAGATAACCGTTCTCTTCCTGTGCGCGCTCCATCCGCCCTACAAGCTCATCTATTTTTTCCTCCAGCAAAGGGTCTCTGCGCTTCTGCAGAAAATATGCCGCGCCTTCTATCCATTTCGTCACATCGGATTCCCAGAAAATATGCGGACGGTTAGGCATTCCCTCCTTCCAGTTGAATTTCAGCGCCTCAAATCTTCCGGTTTCCTCAAATCTGTCATAAACAGCTTCCATCGTAACACCCCGGAATAAATCCTGTTTTTTCTTCCAGAATCCTCCCGTTATTGTTATGTTTTTAAAGGAGTTCTGCTCTCCGGTATACTTTTCCATAGTCGTTCCTTTCCAGATATTATTTACCGCCATCACCTATGCTTTCAGACCGGTCAATGAAATTCCTTCAATCAGATATTTCTGACCAATCAGATATATCAGAATACATGGGGCAACCACAATTGTGGAGCCCGCCATCATAAGATTCCATTTCGTGGAGTAGTCCCCGCGCAGCTGCAAAAGGCCAAGCGCCAATGTAAAATGTTCTTTTTTGTTCAGATAAATAATCGGGCCGAAAAAGTCGTTCCAATTATTCAAAAATGTAAATAAGCCCACCACTATCATAGCCGAACCTGAAAGCGGTAATATTATTTTAGTAAAAATCTGCAGCGCGTCAGCGCCGTCAATTCTGGCCGCTTCGTCCAATTCCTTAGGAATTCCGAGAAAAAACTGTCTCAGCAGAAAAATATTGAAAGCACCTCCGCCAAAAAAGGAGGGTAAAATCAATGGCCAGAAGGTATCCACCATGTTGAAATTACGCCAAATCAAGAACTGAGGTATTAATGTAACCGAACCGGGAAGCATCATAGTAGTCAGAATCATAGCAAAGCATATTTTCTTACCCTTCCACTCCACCCGGGAAAACGCGTATGCAGCCATAGCTGAAGTCAGAAGTGTCCCAACAAGGCAGCCGCCTACAATAATAATGGTATTTATGGCGTAGGTTCCGAAATTTGCCGCTTTTATGGCCTCCGCATAATTACTCCACAGCATTTCCTCCGGCCAGACGATAAACGGATCCATCACATAAATCTGCGTATTTTTCATAAAAGAGGAACGTACCATCCAATACAGAGGGATGACACAGATAAGGGCCATAGAGCCTAAAACCAGATAAAAAATTATTTTGCCTATATAATATTTTGCATTCCTTTTTCTTACCACTACTTATCCCCTCCTTCATAATAAACCCACTTATTTGACGTTTTAAACACTACTATGGTCAATACCAAAACAGCTATGAACAGAATCCATGCCATTGCAGATGCAAGCCCCATATCCATATATTTGAACGCCTGCCTCCACAGATTAAACACATAAAACAAAGAAGAATTATTGGGACCGCCCTCTGTAATGATATATGCCTGCCCGAATACCTGCAGAGCGCCGATGATCCCCATAACCAGATTGAAAAACATTGTGGAGGAAACCATAGGGAGTGTAATATTCCAGAATTTGTGCCATGCATTACCGCCGTCTATTTCCAAAGCTTCATAGTACACCCTGGGTATATTTTGTAATCCCGCAAGGAAAATAACCTGTGTGGAACCCGTCCCCCAGATCCCCATAAATACAATAGATGGCAGCACACTTCCCTTCCCCCAGAAGAATTGGCTTTCCGGCAGATGCAAAAAACCAAGAAGCGTATTAAACAGCCCAAAATCCGGATTCATAAGCAGAATCCACACAAAACTGGATGCCACCGCGGGAAGAATGCACGGCATATAAAACAAAGATCGGAAAAAAGCCCTTCCCACCATTTCCCTGTTCAGCAGCAATGCAACCATAAATGAAAAAGCGAGATTAGCAGGCACCGCCATAATTGCATAAAGCAATGTCACACGCACGGAAATCCAGAATGTGGTTTCTTCCCCGCCGAATAATTTTATATAATTCTGTAAACCAATCCACTCGGGCTTTCCAATAATACTATACTCACAAAAACTGTAATATCCGCTCAGGAGCATAGGGAGCAGGTTAAATATCAGAAATCCCAGCACTGCGGGAAGCGCAAATGACCATCCGACAATATTTGACATGGTTTCCATTTTTATCGTTTTCTTTTCTTTCTTCAAAGGAACCCTCCTCTTACCATACAGGGGACCTGCATATTTTCTGCACGGCCCCCTGATATCTTAACGATTTGTCAGTTTTGTCAATATGCTATTTCCCAAACCAGCCCTGAACTTCCTTATTTGCCTGATCTTTTATAGCTCCCATCGCTTCTGCAGCTGTCTTCTCACCAGACCACACATCATCCAGCGCCGGATTCAATATATCATTTATTTTTGCAAAATTCTTTACCACTGCGGCTGTGGAAGGTTCCGCCGTGCCGTCAACCTGCGGCTTTACAATAGCTTCATAGTAATTGGAAGGGTGTTTATCCGTAATTACGGTTTTAATATACGCATCCGATAATTCGGCTTTTGTGGTAGGCAGCCATAATCCTGACTTATATAACGGCTCACATGCACCTTTGGAAAGTAAATATTTCATAAATTCCCAGGCAGCCTCTTTTTTGTCGGTGTTCATAATGCTTATACCGCCGTATGTCATAACCGTTTTACCGCTGTCACCGCCCATCTTAGGCAGGGCCGCAACATTATATTCCACCTCATCGGCCATCAGAGTCGCATTTACCCACTGACCGTCAAAAGCCATGGCAACCTTTCCTGTTACCAGTGCTTCCGATAATCCCGGCATTGTCTCACTCGCCGTAGGCGTGGGGGCAACATGATATTTATAAATCAAATCGGAAAGATTCTGAAGTGCGGTAATTCCGTAATCTTCCGCATATCCTACTTTGCTTCCGTCTTCTGTCAGATAGTCTCCGCCCAGAGTATAAATAAAAGGCATATAACCTGCCCACCATTTACTGATGTTAATGCCGTAGGTATCAATATTTTCCGGGTCAAATTCTGGATCCAATGCATTTTTACCGTTTTTATCAACAGTCAGCTGCTGACAGATATTCACAAAGGTATCCCAGTCCCATGCATCGGCATAGCTTGCCGGCGGCTCCTCCACCCCGTACTTTTCAAAGATGGCGGGGTTATAAAACATACATATATTTTCAGAACCGATACCATATCCTGCCATATAATCATCGTTCAGCATGAATGTAAACGGATCCATCAGATTGTCCTTGTCGAATTCAGGATCCCTCTCCATGAAATCATTGAGGTTTAACACAATTCCTTCCTCCGCATATTTGTACATCAGGGTATCCGCATTTAAACAGCAGATTTCCGGGATATCATTTCCCGCTATCATGGAAGTAATTTTCGTATCATACTCATCCGGAATATTCATAACCGTAACATGGATATTGGGATGTTCTTTATTGAAATTTTCGGCAATCTCTTCATAAACAGCGAGTGTATCACCGCCGTCCCATTCTGTGAAGCGGATTTCCACCACTTCACCATCTGAAGCGGCCGTACCTCCCCCGTCCTTTTTTTCCTCAACTGCACTGTTTCCCGCCTGATCCGTATTTGTTGTCTTTACCGACCCGCATCCAACCGCAGAAACCACCATTGCAGCTGCCAGCAACATATGCAACAACCTCTTTTTCATCTTCCTTCTCCTTTCGTACTCTACCTTTTCCAGGTAAATGTAAAACTGTTTTCATGTACTTTGAGTTTACCATCCATGCTATATTCTTCTCTACAGGACAATTCTAATATAATCGGACATTTCAAAGTTCCTTACAATTCAAAAGGAATATACAGATGAAGGCAGGTGCCTCTTCCTTCCTCAGACTCCACGTCCACCCGATACCGCTCTCCATAAATCAACACCAGCCTTCTGTGCACATTGGAAATTCCGATTCCTCCGTCATTTGCGGCTTCAGCAATATGCTGTTTCATAGCTTCGGCATCCGTTCCTTTGCCGTTATCGCTTATTCTGAAATGAATATCTTCCTCTTCCTGACAGGCTGTTACCAATAATAATCCGCCCTCCGACTTTCCTTCAAAACCATGGATAATGGCATTTTCCACTAAAGGCTGCAGAAAAAATTTGGGAACCCTGCACTGCATGAGATCGGAAGGGATCTGTATATCTGCAGTGAATATATTGCCGAACCTCTTCGCCATAATAAAAATGTAGTTTGATGTCCACACAATCTCATCAGACAAAAGAATCTTTTCCGATCTGTTTTTGAATGTATACTGAAGCATTTCCGACAGGCTGACAATCAGATCCGACGTTTCTTCATCATCATTCTGAATGGCCAGCATATTAATCGTATTCAGGGTATTATACAGAAAATGAGGATTGATCTGCATGGCCAGGGCCATCAGCTGTGTTTCTTTTTCTCGCAGAGATATTTCATAATTTTCATGAATCAGCCTGTTGATCTCCAATTCCATATGATTAAAGCTTTCCGTCAGCAGCCTGAAATCCCCGCCTTCCGGAACCGGTGTATCGGCGCTGAAATTACCTGTTGCCACTCGCCTGGCAGCTTCTGTCAGCTTTCCCACAGGACGGCTGATTGTTTTTGACAGAAGACTTGCCACCACTGCCGATAAAACCAACAATATTGCCAGCATCACAAGCTGAATAAGCCTGGCCTGCATCAGCGTATCCCGGATCAGCGTATCCATAGGTACCAGCACCCAGGAAAACCATTGCGGATATTCCAAGGTATCATAACACACCAGGTATTCCCTGTTTCCCAATACACAGGTTGAAAAACCATCCTTCCCATAATATTTCCAGATGTCCTCCGGCAGCTTTTGAGATATTGCAAAGCTTTCATTATCACTGGATATCACGATCCCATTCTCGTCGGAAATTCCATAAATACTGTCTTTATATTCAACACTTTTCTCATATACCTTCCTTATACTGTCTTCCAATATGTATACAAAAAGCACCGGATTTTCATCTTTTTCCGAAAGTCTCCGGTAATCGGACTTAAAAGAATACTGAAAAGTCATTTTCCTGACCATAGTAATCGGATACCTGTAAGAATAATCTTCTTTTCCGATGAGGTAATCCGACTGCACGGCCTTTCCGTAGTCATACCCCGCCGTCCAGCACGGCAGTCCGCCTCCCATCTCCGCTTTCTCCAGCAGCCCTGACCGTTCGATTCCATCCAGCGTCGTGCTAAGCATACCGCTATCACCAAAAATCCATTTCGATGTAAAGAGATAAGCTTCATATACATCCTTTGATGTGGAAAACTGCCTGGCAAGCTCTGTTTCCAGCCGTCTGTCATACCGCATCAAATCCGATGTTGAAAGCGAATCAAAATCAGAGAACACTTCATAATAGTATTCATTGTTCAGCATCAGCTGAGAGATATCTTCAATTTGATTCAGCATCATTCTCAAAACATTATTATTTGCCCGCACTACGGAATAGATGTTCCTTGAAGCTTTCTCTATGATATGATCTTCGTAAAAATGCATCATCAGCTGCTGCATCAGTATGGATGGTATAAATGTAAACAACACAAGAATCACTCCGATTTTTTTCCGAAAACTCCATGATTGTATCATATCTCTCGCTTTTTTCAGCATTTTTTATGTACCTTCCTGTATTGCTCCGGTGATATTGTAAACTGCTTCCGAAATACACGGTTAAAATAACTGCTGTCTCTGAATCCGCTTTTCCCCGCTATATCCGCTATTTTTAAGTCTGTCTCCGTCAGCAGCTTACAGGCCAGTTCCATACGTAAAGACAAAATATAACTGCTATAGGACATTCCCATCCTGTTTTTGATCTGTGTTGACAGATAATTCGGATGAAAATGAACCTGATCCGCAAGAAACTGCAGGGACAGATCTTCCTCCAGATGGTTTTTAATATAGCTGATACAGCTTTCCACCGCATCATAACTCATTGCCGTCTGCATATAATATCCGGCAGCCCGGTCCAGAAGATCTTCTGAAATACCAAATAACGACACGAACGAATCACACTGACCAAACAGCTGATATGCTTCATTCAGCAGCACATCATAATCTGCCTGGGGAATCATGCCGTCCAGTTCCTTTAAGACAGACATTATCATTGAAGAAACTCTGTGCTTTATCTTGTTAGGATATCGGTACGGCGCCTGCCCAAGAACTTTTTCCAGCTCCGACAAAGCTCCTTTCCTCCTTTCTCCATCCCCTGCGCGCACTGCCTGCCGTATATCCGTTTCATAGGCTGATACAGATATCATCGGCATTTCCATGACAGCCCCGAATTTTGCATATTGGAAAATCCCTCCCGTTTCAGGGGTAAAAAAGTAAAACGACAGAACTTCTTCAGCCTGCCTGAAGCCTTCCGCCCCATGCTCAATCATGTTTGGCAGGCTGTTGGATATACCTGCCCAGAAAATAATGTCATGAAGCCGAAGCCGCAGCAGCAGCTTCTCCAACTGGGATGCAACGACTGCGGCTTCCCATCCTGCAAGCATTACCGCCGCCTTCTGCTCGGTCTTATCCAATCCATGTTCCCGGGGCACAAAACAGGCTCCGTGAAATCCGTTTATCATTTCTGCAATCAACTGATCCTGCTGCTGTTCACTCATCTGCGCCCTGCTCTGGCGGAACCCTCTCCTGACTTTCCATCTCAGCGCCACTATTGTACCCGGACAGGCAAAACCTTTCAGTTCCTCTTCCGCTGTCTGGGATTCATTCCCGCTGTTTAAAACAGACCAAAGCAATTTCAATCTGTCCTGTTTTTTCCCTTCCTCCACCATTGACTCATAATGGATCAGCTGCCGGCTGGTTTTCCGTTCTCTTTCCAGCTCCTCCGATACTTTATCAATCAGCTTTTGTGCATCGCTGATCCGGAACGGCTTAATCAGATAATCGGATACACTTCTTTGAATTGCTTCCCTTGCATATTCAAACTCCTGGTAAGCGCTTATCAGTACTATTTTAACACATGGATAATTAGCTGATATCTGCCTGATCAGCTCCATCCCATCCATAACCGGCATGCAAATATCCGTTATCACCAGGTCAGCGCCATTATTCTGAAGCTCCTCATACACTTCCTTTCCATTGGCACATGCGGTGATTTCCGTTTCCGGCGTGATTTTCTTCAATATTTTAGTAAGCACATTTCTTTGCAATATTTCATCGTCAGCTACAATAATCCGACGCAATATCATGTCTATCCCCCCTGTAAACCGCAGGCTTACCTGCGATACAACATAAACTATTCGTTTTCGATATTTTCCTAAGTTTACCATTTAACGGCTTTCGATTCTATTGTAAATTCATTACATAATATAACAAATCAAATATGTATGTTCTGCCGGAACAGCTGTGGAGAGGACGGTGATATCCATGATTGGATTAGAAGGTTTGATTGCAGTAATAAGCCTCCGCATTACTGCATTTGGACTTGGCTATCTAATTGGAAGTAACAGCGCACAAAAATAAACCGCCCTACGGCAAAGCCGTAGAGCGGCGGTCATTATTTACTGCATTATTTTGCAGCTTTTGCTTCTTTGATTTTTTCGGTAAGGGCAGGAACAATCTTGTTCAGGTCACCTACGATGCCGTAGTCAGCTACGTCAAAGATAGGTGCGGTATCATCCTTATTGATAGCGATGATGAGATCCGATTCTTCCATACCAGCCAGATGCTGGATGGCTCCGGAAATACCGATTGCAAAATATACATTGGGGCGTACGGTCTTACCGGTCTGTCCAACCTGAAGATCCTTGGGCTTCCAGCCGGCATCCACTACTGCACGGGAGCAGCTTACGGTTCCGCCTACTGCATCTGCCAGATCCTGAAGGATTTTAAAGTTCTCAGGGCTGCAGACACCGCGTCCGCCGGATACCAGAATCTTTGCATCCATGATATCAACCGCATCCACTACGGATTTAACAACTTCCATGATTTCCACATATTTGTTATTCGGAGCAAATCCGGGATTGAACTCTTCCACAACTGCCTTGGCGCCTTCCACCTTAGGAGCCTTCTGCATAACGCCGGGGCGTACAGTAGCCATCTGAGGACGGAAATTCGGGCAGGCGATGGTTGCAATGGTATTGCCGCCGAAAGCAGGACGGGTCATCAGCAGCTGATTATGTTTCTGCTCCTGTCCGGGAATGGGATTTAACGGGAAATCACCGATATCCAGCTGGGTACAGTCTGCGGTCAGACCGGTATGGATTCTCGCGGAAACGCGGGGGCCCAGGTCACGGCCGATTGCGGTTGCACCAACCAGGAAGATTTCCGGTTTGTATTTCTCGATTACAGATGCCAGTGCATGTGCATAGGGCTCTGTTCTGTATTCCTTCAGTTCCGGATCGTCAACAACGATTACCTTGTCAGCACCGAAAGCTGCCAGTTCGTCAGCCAGTGCCTTTACTTCATAACCAACCAGTACAGCAGTTACTTCCGTTCCTAAATCTTTTGCCAGATCTTTCCCTTTGCCAATCAGCTCAAGTGCGATTCCGCTCACTACGTTATCAACCTGCTGTGCAAAGACAAATACTCCCTTATATTCTTCTAAATTCATCCTTATTCACCACACTTTTCTGTTTATTCTTAAATAACGTGTTTCTCCAGTAACTTTTCAACAATGTAAGAAGCAGATTCCTCCGGCGTATCCAGAACTACTTTCTGTCCTGCACCCTTTCTTACCTTATCAGAAGCCTTGGCAATCTGTGTGGGTGAGCCCTTCAGACCTAAGTTGGAATCGTCAACATCTACCAGATTTGCTCTTCCCCATACGGTGATTTCCTTTTTATAAGCATCGAAAATTCCGCCGGGAGTCATGTAACGAGGCTCGTTTAATTCGCCCAGAGCAGTGATCAGGCAGGGCATTTTTGCTTTCAGCACATGATATCTGTCATCAAACTGACGCTCTACGATCACGCTGTCACCTTCCACCTTGATATCCTGTGCATAGGAAATAACCGGGATTCCCAGATGCTCGGAAATCTGAGGGCCAACCTGTGCGGTATCGCCGTCGATAGCCTGGCGGCCAGTGATGATCAGATCATATTCCAGGTTACGGATCGCTCCGGCCAGTGTCTGGGAGGTAGCCCAGGTATCCGCACCGCCGAGTACTCTGTCAGTTACGAGAATACCATTATCTGCGCCCATAGCCATAGCCTCGCGCAGAACTTCTTCTGCCTTGGGAAGACCCATTGTGATTACGGTAACTTCAGCGCCGTATTCGTCCTTCAGTCTCAGTGCGGCCTCCAGACCTGCCTTATCATCCGGGTTCATGATTGTAAGCATAGCACCTCTGTCCAGCGTACCATCGGGATTGAATTTAACGCCGCCCTTTGTATCAGGTACCTGCTTAATACAAACAACAATTTTCATTGTATTCCTCTCCTTGTTTTCTTATATTCTCTTAACCTTAGCGGTGTTATTTCAACAGTGCACCGGAGATTACCATTCTCTGAACTTCGCTTGTTCCTTCATAAATCTCGGTAATCTTGGCATCACGCATCATGCGCTCCACATCGTACTCTCTGGTATAACCATAACCGCCGTGCAGCTGTACCGCCTTGGTGGTAACTTCCATAGCAACCTCAGCCGCATACAGTTTCGCTCTTGCAGCTTCCACGGAATATACCTTCTGGGCAGCCTTAGCCATAGCAGCCTTGTAAACCAGCAGCTGTGCACATTCTACCTTGGTAGCCATGTCGGCAAGCTGGAACTGTGTGTTCTGGAAAGCGCCGATAGCTCTGCCGAACTGCTTTCTTTCCTTCACATAATTAACGGTGCACTCAAGAGCGCCTTCTGCAAGTCCGAGAGCCTGTGCAGCGATACCGATACGTCCGCCGTCCAGGGTATGCATGGCAATACCAAAACCCTTGCCTTCCGCACCCAGCAGATTTTCCTTGGGGATTCTGCAGTCGGTGAAGATCAGCTCATATGTGGAAGAACCGCGGATACCCATCTTCTTCTCTTTGGTACCAAAGGAGAAGCCGGGAGTTCCTTTTTCCACGATAAATGCAGAAATCATTTTTTTCTTTCTGCCTCTTTTATCTTCTACAACGCTGGTAACAGCGAAAATTACATAAACATCAGCTTCTTTACCGTTGGTGATGAAAATCTTGGATCCGTTAAGAACCCATTCGTCCCCGTCCAGATAAGCCTTTGTCTGCTGTCCCTGTGCATCCGTACCTGCACCGGGCTCGGTCAGGCCGAAAGCGCCCAGCTTCTCGCCTTTTGCAAGGGGAACCAGGAATTTTTGCTTCTGCTCTTCCGTACCATAGGTCATGATGGGATCGCAGCAAAGGGAGGTATGTGCGGATACGATAACGCCTGTTGTGCCGCAAACCTTAGAAAGTTCTTCCACGCACATAGCATAAGTTAAAGGATCGCAGCCCTGTCCGCCGTATTCCTTCGGAACCGGGATTCCCAGGAAACCAAGCTTAGCCATTTTTTCTACGGTAGCCCTGGGGAACTCCTCTGTTTCATCAACCTCCTGTGCAAGAGGCTTTACTTCTTTTTCTGCAAATTCTCTGAAAAGAGTTCTTGCCATTTCATGCTCTTTGCTTAAAGTAAAATCCATGATTAATTACTCCTCCGTTTTATCTTATTTACTTGCTGTAATCATAGAAGCCCTTGCCGGTCTTCTGTCCAAGCTGTCCGCCGCGAACCATCTTCTTAAGCAGTGTATGAGGACGGTACTTCGGATCGCCTGTTTCGGATTCCAGAACTTCCATGATAGCCAGAACGATATCCAGACCGATCATATCGCCCAGAGCCAGCGGTCCCATAGGATGGTTAGCGCCCAGCTTCATAGCGGTATCGATATCTTCTACAGAAGCAACGCCTTCCGCATAAATGCCGATTGCTTCATTAATCATGGGAACAAGAATTCTGTTAACTACGAAGCCTGCTGCTTCATTTACCTGTACAGGAGTCTTGCCGATAGCAGCGGAAATCTCTTTGATGGTTTCCACAACGCTGTCAGGTGTATTCAGGCCTGCGATAACCTCAACCAGCTTCATAACAGGAGCGGGATTGAAGAAATGCATACCGATAACAGGTCTGTCAAGGCCTGCGCCGATTTCCGTAATGGAAAGGGAAGAAGTATTGGTAGCGAAGATACAATCCTTCTTGCAGATATCCTGCAGCTCCTTAAAGGTCTGCTTCTTGATATCCATAACTTCCAGAGCAGCTTCCACAACCAGATCACAATCCGTGCAGATAGTCTTTACACCGGTAGTAATCTTACCAAGGATAGCGTCAGCAGCCGCCTGCTCCATTTTTCCTTTAGCAACTCTCTTCTCCAGAGCCTTTGCAATTCTGTTTTTGCCGTTAGCAGCAAACTCTTCATTAATGTCGCACAGAAATACCTCGTATCCTTCCGTCTGGGCAAAAGCCTGCGCAATACCGGATCCCATTGTACCTGCACCAATAATACCAACCTTCATGATGTATAGCCTCCTATGTGTTTTATAATTGAGCCGGGCGTGGAGATGAACCTGAGCCCTGATCGGGGAGCTTGCTCACCGACCAGGACTCAGATTCACCTCCACATGCGGCGAAGCCGCACAGCGAAGGGCCAAAGGCCCTGAGCGGCCCGGCGGAGTAACGCGCCAAAAGTCCTTAAGTCCTTAAATCCCTTAAGTCCTTAAATCCCTTAAGTCCCTAAATCCCTTTTTTCCTACTTATTAAGAAACTTCTCCACTTTCCTCTTCTCCAGGAAAGCCGCCATTCCTTCCGTCTGATCATAACTCTCAAAGCAATCCCCGAACAGCTTCTCCTCGATCACAAGCGCATCGTCCATATCCGCATCCAGCCCGTCATTTATGGCCTTCTTGCAGTTTCTCACAGCGATAGGCGCATTCTTTGCAATTCCCGCCGCCATCTTCTCAGCAGCCCCCATCAGCTCTTCCTGTACATAAACCGCATTCACAAGCCCGATCCTGAGAGCCTCATCCGCCTTAATATTCCTTGCCGTATAAATCATCTGCTTAGCCATTCCCGGCCCAACCAGACGCGCCAGCCTCTGCGTTCCGCCAAAGCCCGGAGTAATTCCCAGACCGACCTCAGGCTGTCCGAACACTGCATTATCCGAACAGATTCTGATATCACAGCTCATGGAAATCTCACAGCCGCCGCCCAGAGCGAAGCCATTCACAGCAGCGATTACCGGAACAGGGAAGGTTTCCAGCTTACGGAAAACATCATTTCCCTTCTTCCCGAAAGCCTCTCCTTCCGCCTTTGTCAGTGTGCTCATCTCCCCGATATCCGCTCCGGCAACAAAAGACTTGGATCCGGCTCCGGTAAGAATCAGACATCTTACCTCCTCCAGATTCACTCCGTCAAGAGTCTTGTCCAGTTCATCCAGAACCTGGGAATTCAGTGCGTTCAGCGCCTTTTCACGGCTGATGGTAATAACCGCATAAGAACCCTTCTGCTCATAAACAATGTATTCCATGATACTCATCCTTTCTCTCTTTCCGCCTGGCGGTTGCCCCCGGCGGGAATTGTCCGCCGCTTGGGCGGTTCATCAACAAGATACAAAAATGTAACCGTTCAGCCCTGCCCCGAACCATTACACGAAACAACCTGCTGCATAACGAATGATTAGCAGACAAAAAGTCTACTAATCATTCTGTTTTTTAAACCTATATCAGTCTCTCTCAACGATGGTAGCGCAGCCCATACCGCCGCCGATGCACAGAGTCGCAAGCCCCTTCTTCGCATCCCTTTTAACCATCTCGTGAAGCAGAGTAACCAGAATACGGCATCCGGAAGCTCCTACAGGATGTCCCAGAGCGATAGCGCCGCCGTTCACATTCAGCTTGTCATTATCGATGCCAAGGTCATGTCCCACTGCCAGGGACTGTGCTGCAAACGCTTCGTTCGCTTCAATCAAATCAAATTCATCTATATTCATTCCTGTCTTAGCCATAACCTTCTGTGTAGCTGCAACAGGCCCGATTCCCATGATAGTGGGATCCACACCGGCCAGTGCGCCTGCCACCCAGGTTGCCATAGGAGTAACACCCAGCTCTTTTGCCTTTTCTTCGCTCATAACGATCACGGCTGCCGCACCATCGTTAATTCCGGAAGAGTTCGCCGCAGTTACAATACCATCTTTCTTGAATGCAGGACGAAGCTTTGCAATACCTTCCGCCGTGGTACCCGGACGAGGGCCTTCATCCTTATTGAAAACGATAGTCTCTTTTTTCTTCTTTATTTCCACAGGTACGATTTCCGCATCGAACTTTCCTGCTTCCTGCGCTGCAACAGCCTTCTGCTGGCTCCATGCCGCGAACTCGTCCAGCTGCTCTCTGGTCTGTCCCCACTGCTCAGCAATGTTCTCTGCGGTGATACCCATATGATACTGGTTAAAAGCATCGGTAAGGGCATCATTAACCATGGTGTCCACCATTGTGGCATTACCCATTCTGTATCCGTAACGTGCCTGAGGTATTGTATAAGGAGCCATGGACATGTTTTCCATGCCGCCTGCAACAACGATATCCGCATCACCTGCGAGAATCATCTGTGCCGCCTGGTTCACACAGTTCAGACCGGAACCGCAGACAACGTTCATGGTAACCGCCGGAACCTCGATAGGCAGACCAGCTTTGACAGATGCCTGACGTGCTACGTTCTGTCCAAGACCTGCCTGGATAACACATCCCATATATACCTGATCAACTGCTTCGGGAGCAACTCCCGCTCTGTTTAAAGCTTCCTTAATAACAATAGCACCCAGCTCAGCCGCCGGAGTTGTGCTTAAGCTTCCGCCCATAGTACCGATGGCAGTACGGCATGCACCCGCCAAAACGATTTTCTTTGCCATGTTTTCTCCTCCATATTCATTAAAAAGTGCGAATTTACCGGGCTTTAACGGTATTGTTAATTTTTTGTCATTGCCCGCAGCCTTTATTATAACATAGAGAATATTTAATAGCAAGGATTTTTCAACTTGAAATCCGATGAAATAACGGATGAAATGCCCGTAACTTTATCAATCAGGAAAACTCTCTTAAAATAAAGTAAAAACTATAAATTTTTCATAAAAATCCCGGTTCTGGACCATTCTTTTTTCCCTTTTAATCAGTTTATACAAACTTCGCAGGAGCAAAATGGCCTTCCGCTCTGCCAGCGGGCGGAAGGCCATTTTGCTCCTGCAAAGTTTAAGTCAGTTTAAAAACACTGCCAGGGCATTCGCCCCCGGACCCACATGCACACCGATTACCGATCCCACCGCCACCGTTTTTTTATATCCGGATCCCAGACGTCCCTTCACGAAACGTGCGAAATCATCCAGACATTCCTTTTTTCCCGTGAAGCCCAGATTATAACCCATGGCTTCATTCATGCCGCCCTCCTTTTCCATTGCCTTAAACAGCTTATCCCAGGCCCCCTTCTGCCCTCTTGCCAGCCCCGCGACCTTAACCTCGCCATAACGCACGGCCAGCACCGGTTTCAGGTTCAGCGCACTTCCCACCGCCATGCCGGCGGCTGAAAGCCTTCCACCCTTCTGCAGATAAAGAAGCGTATCCACTATCAGGTAAATACATACTTTTTTCTTATCCTCTTCCAGTGCCCCAACAATCTGCTCCGCGTTTTTCCCTTCCTTTTGCAGGGCAAAAGCGCGTTCAATAAGAAGCTGTGTCCCCAGAGTCGCCTGCATGCTGTCCACGATATAAATCCGGTCATATTCCACAATATCCTTTGCCACCAAAGCGCTCTGGCAGGTGCCGCTCAGCCTGCTGGCAAGCAGGATACAGATTACATCATCCCCCGCCTCTTTTGCCTCCCGGAAATACGCAAGAAAAGCCTCCGGCGACGGCTGGCTGGTCGTGGGCAGTTCTTCCGATGATTCCAGCTTCTCATAAAACGCTTCCGGTTTTATGTCCACTCCGTCGTAATATTCCTCCTCCCCGAATAATACCTTGAGGGGAACAAGCGTGATGCCCAGCTCCTCCGCCTGCTGCTGCGTATAGTCACAAGTTGAATCACAGATAAAACGAATACTCATTTTTCCTCCTATTAAAAGCGCACACCGCCGTTATCTTACAACAATATCATATGCCGAATCAAATAATTTGATTATCAAAACATTTGAAAGGATAACAAATATTCTGGCAGCTGTCAATGTTATTCTTTGACAATTCCGCAGGAAAAATATTTCCTGCTGTGGAGCAGGCCGGGACATAAAAAGAATGCAATAAAATAGTTTGCTATTTCGCAGGCTTTTTGCTAGAATGAAGGAAATAAATATACAAAAGGGTTACTTCCGCATAATGCGGAAGAGGAAAAGGATCTACATATGAAACGTGAAAATAGAAACAAGGGTTTTACCCTTGTAGAGATGATTGTTGTAATCGTTATTCTCGGCATTCTCCTGGCAATTTTAGTGCCGGGTCTTTTTAAGTACATAAAAAAGGCGAAAGACCAGCAGGCGATCATTGAATGCCGGGCGGTAGTTACGGCAGCGCAGGCTTTGGCGCTTGAAAGCTATGGAAAAAATATTTTTGAGCCTGAATTTTTCCTTAATAACAATAGGTCCCAAATTTTATCTACTGCTGATGTTGATGGAGAAATTAATCTTCTACGTTTTGAGGATACACTTAATAAGGCGCTAGTCACTTATTTAAGCTATACTACTAAAGGAAAAATTAATGTAATTTATGATATTTCTTCTGCGACTGTATATAGCATTCTTGATGATGACATAGGCAAAGGGCGGATTGAACATATCACAAAATTATATAAGGATTCCTCTTCATCAACAAGTATGACAAAATGGGAAGATGCTAAAAATGCGTTCTATAATAATGCCCAATATTCAGCTTTAACGCAAAGTGAACTGGCTTATTTAGAAAACACTTGTAAGTTAACCTCAGAAAACGCTGCAAAATATAAATGGAAGCCATGCAAATATATAGATTCCGCCGGCAATGTTCAATTTTTATTAACTGCAACTCAAGCAAGCAACACACAAAATACCCCTCTTATATATTATAATGGTGCCTATTATTACTGGCAGGGATACGGAAAGCCGCATACGACTTCAATAACAGATGCTAACGCTGAGAATGCTGTGAAAGACATACAATCCAGTACATATACCAGTGATACAATCAATAGCAATGTAAAAGACACATGGGTACGTATCGTAAATTAAATCTGTTTATTAGTATGGATTATATGTTCTTGATAATCTTACACATATAAAAGCGTTATTTCATTACAATGAATTAACGCTTTTATATAATTGCCAATTTATGAATTACATTATAATTTCCACTTACCATAATTGTTATTAATTTAATGAAACATTATCTTCCACATTTACAACCGTATGCTGTTACCCTGCTTTTACTATTTTTTGTATATCATTTCTTATTCAAGATCCCGGGAATCAAATAATCATCCTCTTCACATCGCTTCCCCGCAGTTTCTTATCTATCATAACCATGAGGAAGTCATCTAGGTACAACTGAAGGATGGCCGGGCTGTAGTGCTTCCCGTGGCTGGGCATAATGATCCTGCTGTCCATCTGGTACCTCATTTCCAGGCCGTAGGGTGTGGATACATGCTCCAGAGCCAGTCCCAGCATATGCCCGGAACCGCCTTTCCCCCCTTTCGTACCCTCTTTCTCCTTTTCCCTAACATAGGTTCCTCTTACCGGCCCCCTTCTCACATAACCGCTGTCCGCCAGCATTTCCGGCGCCTTTTTCAGCGTGATGCGCTCACCTTCAGTTCATCACTTAATATATCATCCCCGGGCAGCTTCCCGCCCGGTACGTAAATCCCCTTCCGGATCCGTTCCTGCAATATCTCATACACCTTCTGGTATAAGAATACCTTACCCATCTACGCTCCTCATTTCCGCACTAAAGTAAATTTCAAATTGTTTCCTGCAAGATATGTGTCACAGTTTGCAGGGAATATATCATGAATTTATGAAACGCAGCGTGCTGCGTTGATTGCTATATAAAGAAAAAATGCCCTCCGATTTACAAAATATACTTATTATGCTACCTTTGAATGAGAAGGATGATCCCGCCGCAAAGGAGGATTTTATGAATCAACCGAAGAAAACCAGTCCCTTTCGTTATGCTGTCGGCATGTTCGGCACTTCCATACCTATTAATATGTTCAAAACCTACGCCGCCGCCTTTTATGTCATCGGACACGGCGTCACCACGGCACAATTTTCCATGGTATTGTTCTTTTATACCTTTGTGGATGCCATTGACAATCCGGTCTATGGGTTTTTGTCCGACCGGACGCGCACCCGCTGGGGGCGGAGGCGTCCCTGGCTCGTTATCGGCGCTCCCCTGCTCGCCCTGTGTTTCATCGGCTTCTTCAACATTCCCGCCGGCCCGGTCGGTGGCGGGATCGTTTCCTATATGCTTCTGATGTATATTCTTACGGGAACCCTGGATTCCCTGATAAATGCCAATTATGGAGCGCTCTTTCCCGAATTGTTCACCTCTGATGCAGAACGGGCCAAATCCAATGCCATGCGTCAGGCTTTTCAGCTGCTTGCCATGGTCATCAGCATTGCGCTCACACCGCTGGTAACTGAAGCTTTGGGATACGGGCTGACAAGTATTCTCTACGGATGCCTGGCTGTGGCTGTTATCCTTTACTGTACGCTTGGCTGCCACGAGACCGCACAGGCAGAGGAACTGCCGAAGCCGCGTCTGCTCGCCACGCTCCGGGATCTGCTCACCAATCCCAAGTTCTGGATTTTCGGCTTTACCAACGCTTTTTACAGTGCGGCCATGTCCCTTGTCATGTCCGCGGTCCCTTTCTATGTAAAATATACCCTGGGGCTTGACAGTATGGCAAATACCGTCCTTCTTGGCATGGTTCTCCTGTTCGCCATGGCAGGGGTTTCCGTATGGGCTGCTTTTGTTAAAAAGCATTCCCTGATGCCCGTATGGCGCATTGCCTTAATCGCTTTGACGCTTTCTTTTCTTCCCCTGTATTTCGTATCCGGGCTTATTCCGGCCGTAGCGGCCTCCTGCCTTTTGGGTTTCGGTTATGCGGGCGCCATTACCACCATGGATTTGATCGGCGCACGTATCATGGATGAGGATACACGGAAAAACGGGCTGCGGCGGGAGGGTACGTATGCCAGCGCCATGGGATTTATGAACCGTCTGAGCGGTTTCTATACCAGTTTTGCCTTCCTGATCGTAGGACGCATATATGGCTTTGAAAGCGGGGAGATTCCCGGCCCCCGCCCGCATGATGCCGCACGTTTCCTGATGGTGGTATTTCCGCTGTGCGTCATGGCGGTCAGTGTTCTGTGTTCCCGTTTTCTGAAATTCCCGGAAACAGGAGCAGGTTCTCCCTCTCCGTCGGAAGACGGCGCTGCGAAAAAGGAGTCGGTATGAACGAACGGTATCTGATTATTAATGCCGATGATTTCGGTCTATGTCCGGCCATGAATCAGGCGATCTGCGAGCTGTTCCGTATGGGCTCCATTACTTCCTCCTCTGTTCTTGCCCCGGCTCCGGAGGCTGTGGCTGCCTGTAAATATGCCGTGGACGGCCATTTTCCCGTAGGCGTACACTGGACTCTGTATTCCGAGTGGGAACGCAGCTGCTGGCCTCCTGCTTATTCCTCCGGAAAGCCCTCTTCCCTTACGGCAGACGGCTGCCTGCCCGCCGACGGAGGCGTTGCCGCAAAACGGGCTGCTTCCGGGGATGTGACAAAAGAACTGGGTGCCCAGTACCGGCTGATGGCCGGTGAAGGCTGTCTGCCGGATCATGCTGACAGCCACGGAGGAACCTTATACGGCATCAACGGCAGGTTTTTCTTTATCAATGCCTTCCGTCTCTGTCAAAAATACCGGCTGCCTTTCCGCTTTGCCCGTTCCCCCTCTTTCCTGGAGCGGCAGTTTTGCGGAAACGTATCTCCTGCCCTGAAGGCGGCTCACGCCGGGATCATCTTCCTGGCGGATCGGATGAAGGTTTCTCTGCCGGATGATTTCATCACCCATCCGTTCCTGATCCCGGCATGCTGCGGCTTACCCCCCAATGGCGGAAGCGGGTTTGGGAATACGAATATTTAAAAAGCGGGCGGCTTGCCCATTTTCTGGAGAAAGAAGGTTTCCGCACGGTTTCCTGGAAAACGGCGCCTTTTCCGAACAAGTAACATAGTATCCGCCAATTTCCAAAGCGGCACAGCCATTTTCCCCATATAAAAAAGGAGTACCTATGACGAAAAATATCCATTTCCAGCTTTTTCTTGATAAATTCCGGGAAAGGGAGTATATCCGGCTTCCCTTTGATGTGGAAAAAGATACGGAAAGCATTACGATACAATACAGATATCCTTCTTCTCCCCTGCGGGAGGAAGGCCCGTTTACCGTCGCGGGGGAACCCTGCACCATTGATCTGGCCGTCATGATGCCGGACGGAACAATGGCCGGGGCTTCCGGCTCCGACCGAAGCTGTATCCGCCTCTCCCCCCTTGGCAGCAGTGCGGGTTTTGCCTCCTGTGAGCTGCCGGCAGGGACCTGGCACATAATAGCCGGGGCTTATCATATTCCCTCCGGCGGAGTTACCGTAGAATACGAACTGGAGCTGACATTAAAGGAACGCAGGCTTTTTAAGGGAGACACCCATGTCCACACCACTGCCTCCGACGGGGTTCTGGAACCTGTTGAGGCCGCCATTCTCGCCCGCCGCATGGGCCTGGACTTCCTGATCCTTACGGATCACAACAACAGTGCACAAAATGAACGGCTGCCCTTTTTCCAGGATATCACGCTTATCCCGGGAACGGAATGGACACATTACAAAGGCCATGCGGGCTTCCTTGGGGTAAAGCAGGCTTTCCGCGCTCCTTATTTTACCGCTTCGCTGCAGGAAACGGCGGACTTATTCCGGGAAGCGGGAGAAAACGGGGCTTTCCGCGTCATCAATCACCCCTTCTGCCCTCTGGTTCCCTGGGAATGGGATTTTACCCTGCCCTTTGACGGTCTGGAGGTATGGAACGGTGTCATGTCGGAACGGAATGAAAAAGCGGCCTTCTGGTGGCACCGGCAGCTTTGCGCCGGACGCCGGCTTCCGGTTACCGGGGGAAGCGATTATCACCGGCCCGGTCTGCTGGGCAGCCTTGCCATGCCCTGCCAGTGCCTGTATGCTGCCTCCCGATCCCAAACCGATCTGATGAAGGCACTGCGCCGGGGAAACGGCTACCTTTCTTATCTTCCCACAGGCCCACAGGCGGATCTTCTTACCCTGTCGCCGGAAGGGCATCCTGCCTCCTTTGGTGAGGACGCCGCCCCCGGAGCGTCCGTGGAAATCTTTTTTTCCGGCCTTTGCCAGGGGGATGAAATCCGTCTGCTTACCGATACGGCAGCGGAATCCCTGTCCGCTCCTGCAGGCGCTGCTGAATTAAAACTGACAAGACGTTACCCGGATGCCCATTTTCTGCGTCTGGAATTGTACCGGAGCTATGCCCCCGGCCTCCCTCCCATGAAGGCGCTTCTTACCAATCCGGTCTATTTCCGATAACAGCCGGGAAGTCTTTGAAGCGGCGAGGGCCAGGGATAAAACTGGTTCCGGTGGGGTACGAACTTCAAACAATGGTTTGAGGAGGATACGCGTTTTGAATTTGCGATCCTCTTGTAACCGTTCAGACAAGTCAGAACGGTTACATCTTTTTCTACCCTATAATTCATATTGGAAATACCTCGCCGCAGCCGGGAATGCCTTATCCGTCTTTAATTTCAGTGCCACTTTCTGAACTACTAAATTATAATCATCCCAGGATCCCGATGACACCATATACAGGATCCTTCCGTCCTCCGTCATCCATTTTGTGGGAAAATTAGGCTGATAATCGCCATAGCTTCCCCAGCGGTCATCCTGATAGAACAGTTTCCAGGGTCCCCAGGGTTCCGCCGCCTCGTATAAGGTAAGCTGGCTGTAGTGGGATTCCGGATACCGCATCTGATGGACAGGACGGGGATTCAGGTTTTCATCCACAAAGCTGTAGTTCCCCATCAGATATCTATGAATGCCCGGATTATAAGCCACATGGTTAGCGCCTGTCATTTTATAATAAGTAAATACCGGTTGGGCAAGTTTTTCATTTTTACTCCACGCCGGATGCGCCGGATCGGTCCCGCAATAAAATTCCCAGGAATCCCGTATAGGAATCTGATCCGCCAAAACCCTGCCCAGCAGCAGTGCGTCATTGTTTTCCCAATAGCTGTTCCCATCCTCCAAATCACAGGGAAAATAGGCATAAACATAACCGTCCCGCGCACCGGTATACCCTCTGCCGAACTGCAGGAAATGGCAGGAAGACAGCTTTCCTTCAAAGAAGCTGCGGGGTGTTGTTTCCGGGTCAAAGCTTCTGCCGCCGTCTGTTGATTTTACAATCCATCCATGGATATTCCGCTGTCTGCAGAAATAAGGATTATCACCATAATTCTGTGCTTCCATGCTCAGGTAAAGGCTTCCCCCAATATCCAGAAGCCCGGAAGGCTTAACATAAGGCGCTGCGGGATCCATGCAGTATTTTTTGATATCTATCGGCTGTTCATTGACGGGATCCATGCACCAATGCCCTGTACAGGTCAGGCTGTCAGGGGAAAAACGCAGCGTTTTTATCCTCCAGATATTCATAGGGCAGCCACGGTTATCTCCTGCGCCGGCGTAAATCATATCATCCTTTGCCCAGGTAAGGGGCCACATATCCCCTTCTCCGCTGTGATAACGGAAACGGTCAAAAAGAACCGTCTCGATATAATCTGATTTTTCATAAGGGGGGACTGCCCTGGGATATAAATAATAGTCTCTTCTGTCACCGTCAATTCCTGTTATTTCTCTGATTTTCATAATTTACGCCTTCAAGGGGGAGAACAGACACCCTCTCCCCCTACCCTTACTATAGATTAAAATTTCTGATCCAGGAAATCCTGATACCATTGCAGCCAGGTATCATATTGCAGGGCCTCCAGCTGTTTCAGATGCGCATCCCATGAAGCATCGTCCACTCCTTCCAGAATACTTGTAGCGGTAAAATTTTTAATATAGGCAAAAAGTTCTGTTTCCATAAAGGTTCTTTCACTTGTTTTGGCAGGATCCACGAACCGGACAGGGGGCTGGTTTTCCACAGGCTGACAGTAATCATGCACCTCTTTTACACATTCGATACGATACCAGGAGGTCCAGGCAATATCCTCCGGCACGTCTGCGTTTTCGTCTTTCCTGATCAACGGTCCATAATCCACCATACCATTGGTGTATTTATAATTTTCAATTGTAAAATCATCTGTCAGGCCGTCGGGCAGTTTTTCGTATACCTGACCGCTTTCATCAACATCCCAGGCTTCCCCTTTTGCCCCGAAGCGGGAAATGTATTTTAATTCTGTGGTACTTGACATATAATCCCACCACGAAAGCAGCCTGGAAACATCCTTACAGGCACTGGTAATGGTAAATCCCGTCCGGTTTGCCGCAAATTTATCCTGTGCGCCGGTTTTTACATAGCCAGGGCCGTCTTCTGCACGGATCTCCCCAACCGGCACATAATTGGCGGCGGCAGCATCGCTCATATCCCCATTCGGTATCCAAGTATAATAGCATCCCACAACGCCTTCATTCAATTTGGCATGATATTGTTCGGAGGTCTGTGAAAAAGCTTCCATATCCAGCAGCCCTTCCTGGATCATCTGATGGGAAAACTCCAGGAAGCTCCTGAATTCGTCCGTATTTACGGTTCCTGTTACCTTACCGTCCTTTACCATCTTATAGGCATCCTCATCTGCCGAATCCGTTCCGGCAATTCCCCACGGGTTTGCCGCATTCATAATCTTGGAGCACCAGTCACTCTGGGAAGGTTCAAAAGGAATTTCATCGGAAGCGTCTCCGTTTCCGTTCATATCCCCATCCCGGAACGCTCTGAGGACATCCATAAACTCCTCCGTTGTTTTGGGAATTTCCTTTCCCGCCTTATCGAGCCACTCTTTATTCATGAACATGATACCCATTGCATCGTTTTCATAGCTGGTCTGTCTGCCGGTCATCAGGGAACGGATGGAGCCGTCCGGCCAGGTTACCAAATCAAGACCGCCGGGTATCGTTTCATAATCCGAATAAACGTGAGGGGCGTTATTCTTCAGCATATCATCCGCGGCCAAATCCGCAAAGGAGTCCATATTGTTTGCTATCTGGCCCTCGCTTATCAGTCCCAGAAAAGCATCCGGCAAATCCGAAGCGAGCATAATATTTACCTTGTCCTCCGCGTCCGATGCCGCAATCGGGATCCATTCAATATGTACGCCTGTGGCTTCCTCCGCCAGCTTATAGATTTCCTTATTGTTAAACTCTTCATCCTTGGTCAGCGGATGGAGGACCACCGCAATTTTAAAGGTAGTCTTCTCCTGCTGGCCGCCCGCCTCTGCGGATGACGCTTCCTCCCCTCCGGCCTGTGCTTCCGGGGTTTTTGTTTCTGCCGGTGCTGTGCCTTTGCACCCGGCCATGACGGTCATAACCGCCGCCAGTAAAATTGCCAGTACTTTTCTTTTCATTCCTTTTTCCTCCTTCTTCATTTACCCTTTTATTGATCCAATCATAACTCCCTTGACAAAATACTTTTGCAGGAAGGGATACACACAGATAACAGGCAGTGTGGAAACCACGATAACACCATATTTGATCACCTGAACCATAGTCTGAAGCTTGCGTGCGGCATCGGCATCCGTAGTCATGGAATTGGCGGCCCCCGTTGCCGCAGTGAGCAGTATCTCCCGCAGATATAAGGCAAGAGGATATTTGCTCCGGTCAGTCAGGAAAATCATGGGGTTAAAATAAGAATCCCAGTAGGTTACCGCGATATAGAGCACCAAAACAGCCATAATTGCCTTGGAGAGCGGCAGGACGATTTTGAAAAAGAAACGTCCGTTGCCGCAGCCGTCCACCCTGGCCGCGTCCCGCAGCTCCTCCGGAATGTTGCTTTCCATAAAGGAACGGGTAATGATGATATTATAAACGGCAACCGCACTGATAATGACCATCAGCGTCTTGGTATTGGTCAGCGAAAGCTTCTTTACTACCATATAAAAGGGGATCAGGCCGCCCCCGAAATACATGGTAAATACAAAATAGCCCATCATGGCATTGCGGAAGGGCAGATCCTTTCTGGACAGGGCGTAACCCGCCATCATGGTTACCAGTGTCCCCAGCGCCGTTCCGCCTATCGTATAGATCAGGGTATTGCCGTAACCAATCCATATCCGCGTATCCTCAAATACCTTCTGATACCCCAGGAGGGTAAAACCTCTCGGCCACAGCAATATGCTCCCGTTGTTCACATACGCCGGATCCGAAAAGGAAGCTACGAAAACAAAATAGATCGGATAAGCCATAATCACAATTATCAATACCAGGATCACAGCCACCACGAGGTCAAAAACCTTGTCTTGTGTAAACCGGAATTTCTTGACTTTACTGTTCTTACAGGAAATTTTTTTTAATTGCGCCATAATGATCCTCCCTGATCCCCGTTTTTGCTACCATAAACTGGATCCCGATACTTTTTTGGATATCTTATTCACAACAACAAGCAGGATAAAATTAATCAAATTATTAAACAGCCCGATAGCGGCGGAATAGCTGTATTGCTGCTGTTTCAATCCAATTTTATATACATAGGTAGAGATGACCTCCGCCGTTGTCAGATTCAGATCATTCTGCATCAGATATACCTTTTCATACCCCACACTCATAATATTGCCTGCATTCATAATGAGCAGGATTACCATAGTCGGAAGAATTGCGGGTAAATCGATATGGATGATGCGTTTCAGCTTGCCTGCGCCGTCCACCATGGCAGCCTCATGCAGTTCCTGGTCCACCCCGGCCAGGGCTGCCAGATAAATGATTGAGCTCCAGCCCATATTCTGCCAGATGCCCGACCATACATACAGATGCGGAAAGGCTGATGCATTCCCCATATAATACATATCTCCGGGACCTCCCAGCATGGTAATCAGATGGTTCAGGAAACCCGATCTTGGTGAAAGGAAAACCGACATCATACCTACCAGAATAACCGTGGATATAAAATGCGGCATGTAGGTTACCGTCTGGGTTATTTTTTTAAACCTGGTACTTTTTACACTGTTTATCATCAGTGCAAGTACAATGGGAATCGGGAATCCGACTACCAGGGAATAGAGGCTTACCACCAGCGTATTCTTCACAATCTGCCAAAAACGGGGTAAATCAAAAAAGGTGCGAAACCACTTCATGCCTACCCAGGGGCTTCCCATTATGCCCTTCCCCGGCGAATAATCCTGAAAGGCCATAAGCACGCCGTACATCGGCGCATAACAGAATATTGCGATAAAAACCACGGCCGGAACCAGAAAAAGATAAAGACAGTAATTCCTTTTCATCAGTTTCCATGTCTGGTTCTTCTTTCCGCCATTTACAGCGGTTTCTGTTTTCCTCATTTCTTTTCCTCCCTGTCCTGTCATGATTGGCATATCATTATTTTATGGTATCCGAAGCCTGTGTTCTTGTATAATTTTAGTGTATTCTGGTAAAATATTCACTTTTCTGTGGTATACTTAAGTTAATCGAAGGAAAGAGGGGATTTTCATATGAAATTTTTGGACTATCCGGAACAGCAAAAGCACGGCAGCCAGGATTTCCCGTATTTTTTTTATCATGTCACCTATATCCACCCACGTTACACCATGCCCTATCACTGGCATCCGCTCTGTGAAATCGTGCATGTTTTTTCAGGGCATTTCCGTCTCCAGCTGGAGGATTGCGAGCTTCTCCTTTCCCCCGGGGACAGCGCCTTTATCTCTTCCGGCATCACACACGGCGGAGCTCCGCTGGAAGCGCAGAGCTGCTGCTATGAATGCCTACTCCTGGATTTGGATACTATTTTCCAGGCCGGCTCCCCCACCAGGGTATATGAACATAAAATCTTTGATCTTCTGAACCAGAAAATACTTATCCGGAACTTTTTTCCGTCCGACTGCACCATCATAAACACCATAGTGGGCAGCATGCTGGATTTACTCCGTTTCAAACCGAGTAGTTACACGCTTCTTCTCCAGGGATATACCTTCCTTCTGTTCGGGCAGCTTTTTCAGCATCATTTTTATTCCAAAGCCCCCGTTCTGAGCACGCAGAAAAAAGTCCTGCATCTGAAGAAGGTGCTTACCTTTATCGATGAGCACTATGCAGAGGATATCCGGCTGTCCGATTTGGCGGCCTGTGCAAATATGAACGGCAATTATTTCTGCCGCTATTTCCGTGAACTGACGCATCGGACCCCGCTTGACTATCTGAATTATTACCGTGTGGAGGCCGCCTGTGAACAGCTTTCTTATACGAATAAAACCATTACGGAAGTTGCCTACGACTGCGGCTTTCACGATGCCAGCTATTTTGTGAAAGTATTCAAACGCTATAAAAAGCTGACGCCCTCTGAATATACGAATGCCGACTTTTAGCGTACAAAAAACCAGGCCGGCATTCCTGTGGTGAAATGCCGGCCCGGTTAATCGTTTCCTCTTTGCTAAATCGCTCTATGCCCGGATAATATATCCTTCTTTTCTCTCTTTTGCCTGCGGGAGCGGTTGATCGGAATATCCCAGAATACAATTTCCGATACCGATATATTCCTCTCCCAATCCCCATTGTTTCATAAGGGCCTTTCCTTCATCCGTAAGGAATACCTCCTTCGCCCGGTTAATCCAGCAGGAATCCACACCCAGGGAAAAGGCGGCGTTCATCAGATTCCCCATAACAAGGCTCCCGTCCTCCACGTAGGTTCCCCTGGTGCTGTCTCCAAACACCACAACAACCGTAGGCGCGCCATAAAAGGGATCGCCGCCGCCTCCCATAACGGCCGCATTCATGCGGGACATCTGCTCAATGGTGTCCTTGTCACGCACCACCACCATAACGGCTGACTGGAGTCCCATTCCGCTGGGCGCATATTCTCCGGCTTCCAGGATCTGCCGGAGGATTTCCTCCGGTACCTGCTCCTCCTTATAAGAGCGTACACTTCTGCGTTCCAATAATGTTTTCAAAGTCTCATTCATTTCCGCTTCCTCCTGTTGTTTCCTGTGATCAGGTACGATCCGTACTGCATTCTTCTTTATAAATACCATTCATTTTTCCCGCGGATTTCCATGAAAGGGGCCAGCTTCTGTTCCAGGCCGGCCATAACCGGTTCCGGCAGCTTCCTTGCTTTTTCCGGGCAAATGGCAACACATCTCATACAAAGGAAACATTTGGACGGATCGGTCCGGGACGGTTCCTTTGCCGGGATTGCCTCCACAGGGCATCTGCGCGCGCACAGTCCGCACCGGACACAGGCGGCGGTGACCTCCGGGACGGCCTGCATAGGCTTCCAGCTCTTATACGGGCGGTTCCCCGGCACCGGATATCCGTCCGGCTGTTCGGATCCAGAAAGGATCCGCTCATATTTCATGAGAATTTCATTGGCAAAATGTCTGATTTCTTCCGCATCCTCCTGATCGGGGCGTCCGGATGCCAGCTGTGTGACAATAGAATGCTGCGCCGTAAGTGCGGCTGACGAAAGGTGCCTGAAACCCTGTTTCCCCACACTGTCATCCAGCTCCGCCAGCGCGTCCTCATAAGCCCGGTTCCCATATACGGCCAGCGTTACCGCCAAGGCCCCGTTTCCCTGCAATGCCGCCATTCTATGTACCATTATCTCCGGCAGACGGCCTCCATACACCGGCCCTGCCACAATTACCACATCCTCCGGGCCAAACGTACAGCCCTTATTCTGCGGCAGGGTCAGATCCTGTTCTGTCACCCCGCTGCCCAGGGCCTGTGCCAAAAGCAGAGCCGCCTTCCTGGTATTCCCGGTCGGGCTGAAGTGCACCACATGTATATTTTCCAGCATAATCCCACCCCCATTTTCTCCGCCGGCAGTTCTGCTTTACCGGCAGCGTTACTTCTGTAATTGTTCTATTTCATCCCCATATTCGGAAACATCATTATCCGACACGCTGTTGCCTGAGACTTCCCCTCCATGCTCCTCCAGATATTTTTCCACCGCCGGATCTTCCATGTCATACACCCGTTTCCATTCCTTGCTGTCATCCACCTTCACCGCTTCTGAACGGTTCAGATACAGGAAACGGGAAAGCTGATAGCAGTCAATCCAGATTTCATTATCCGATTCCTTCTGGGACTCGTCGAAAACCAGCTCCAATCCCCAATGAAGATGCACGGTCTTAATGTTGTTTACATTCTCCTGTTTGGAATAACCGGTGTGGCCCATATAGCCGATAATATCCCCGGCAGTCACCGCGCTGCCCTCCGTCAGCCCTTCCGCATAAGGATAATCCTGGCGCAGATGGGCGTAATAATAATATCTCTTTCCGTCAAAGCTGCGGATCCCGATACGCCAGCCTCCGTACTGGTTCCAGCCAAGCACCTCCACGTATCCGGATTCCACGGCCACCACGGGCGTTCCGATCTGCCCCATCATATCATGGCCCAAATGAGGTCGTTTGTAGCCGTAGCTTCTGGAGGATCCGAAATCATCGTAATCGGAATAGGGAAAGCCCTTTGCAATAGGGGAATAAGCTTTAAGGCCATATTTGCGTTTCCATACCGTATTGCCGGAATCATCCTGTTCCTGGAGCAGGAATTCCCCCACCATACCGCCCAGGGCAGCGTCGTAGGCCTGGTAAAAGTAATCGTAATTCTTTAAATCACCGGAAGCCTCCTCCAGTGTAGTTTCCCCGTTTTTGATTTTCTCGGTAACGGATTCCATATCCTTCAGAGCCTGTTTTCCGAATTCGCCTCCGTTTTTTGCGGCGGTATAAGCCAGCAGGGAAATCCAGTCAATGTGGAAATCCTCGCCATAGGTTTCCACATCCGTTTCGTAGGCCTGGCAGAGTGCTTCATAGGATACGTTAAAATCCACCCATTTAATATAATCCGTTCCGGCCTCCTCTTCTCCCTCTCCCTCATTCATTTCTTCCACTAAAACAGAGCCGGAGACCGCCTGATCGGAAGTCTTTCCTGCCTGTCTGACCGTAAACAAAAGGATGAGAAGCACCAGTTCAATTAGAATTGCATGTTTTAGTTTTCCGCAGTGTTTCATGGCGGCTCCAAAGGTCTTTTCTATCCAATATATGCGGCGGACGGCGCTGTAAGTCCTTTAGGAAGGGAATTTCTTTGCCGCCGGGCTTTGCTGCAAAAGCCCGTACCTTACCCTGTCATCAGCCTTTTTTATTGGATTACCAGATAGGAAACCGCATGGGACGGCATACAAAAATCCAGTCTCAGGCATCCCTGCGCCATAACCGTTTTATCCGCACACAGCTTTTCCAGGCCGTCCTTTTTCTTAATCGCGTCATACTGCTCGCCCGACGGGAACAGAGGCCGTCCCTGCTTTATCCATTCCGCATACGCGTTGGAATGTGCGGAATCGATCCGATAATGGCTGACCGCAGCTTCCTTTTCCCCGATTCCTTCCACCGTCAGGCTGATTTCCTGCGTTTCCTCCTTATCCCTGTCATTACAATGGCTGTAAATAACTATCTGGATTTCTCCGTTTTTACCCCTCACGGCAAAACCGGCCACCTCCGTATCTTCCCCTTCTCCGGTATACCGGCTGTGGTTCTTCACACCGATTTCCGGCTCCTGCAAAAATTCCAGCGTCTTTGTGCCATCGCTTGCGAAAGCCAGCTTTTCGTCACCAAGGGAGCCGTATATTTTGAACATATTAAATACCGCCTTATCAATTCCCTGTGTGGTAAAGGTTCTGGTCCCTTCAAAGCAACGTTCCCCGGGGAACATAAAAGCCCAGGCGAGAGGTCTTATCCGGATCCCGTATTGGCTGCCGAGCCGGTCGATTTTATCATAGGCGGAGGCAATATAGGTCGCATAGTATTCCGTATTCCTGAAAATCATATTGGCATTATCGTAAATGCCGCCTGCCGCCCATCCGTCCGGATCCGCTTCGGAGAGAACCACCTCACGGTCCTGGTAGCCGTACTCTGTAATGATATCCAGGCCCAGCTTCACCTGATGCACCAGGCTTTCCACGGAAGGAACCGCTTTAGGCGCATGCATTTCAAACGGGAAGCCGCCCCCCTTCACATGGAAAGTAATAAAATCCAGCCGCGTTCCCTTTTCCTGGGTGCAGAAATTCGCCCCATCCCTGCAGTGATTCAGGAAAAAACGGAAAAATTTCTGCGCATGGCCGCCTTCGAAAATACCGGTCACAGCGGGTCCGGAAAGCCGTAAACCGGGAAGTACCTCATGTACCGCATGCTCCGTGTAGTCATACAGCTTACAGTATTCTGCCGCAGTTCCGCTCCAATAGAAAATATCCGGCTCATTCCAAAGTTCAAAATACCAGCTTTTCACTTCCTCTTCCCCGTATTTTTCCACCAGATGGGCCGCCACCGCCTTGATGAACGCATGCCATTTGTCATAATCCTTGGGCGGGCAGGTCCAGCCGGCTTCTTTGTACTGTCCATATTTTTCCCAGTTGCCCGCCGCCGGCCTCAGATAATTGGTATCCGCCAAATCCATAGGCATAAATCCCAGCTCCACAAACGGTTTATTCCCGGTTCTGAGAAAAGTGTCTATGATATAGTCATAGTAGGTAAAATCATAGACCGGTTCCCCCAACTCATTTTCCCAATAAACATTGGTGGAGCCGAATTTATAGGTTCCGTGGCAATTCCCGGTGCAGAACATAAAATGGGTTCTGAAATAATAAGGGGCATCTTCCAGGGCCGCAAATTTTTCCAGAAGCTCCACGCCCTCCGGAATATAGGTATAGTTGCACTCGTCATAGCCGATATAACGCCAGAGATGTTCCTGTACTCCCGTGGATTTTCCTGCGTCCACCTTCACATTTACCTGTCTGCTCATCTTTCTTTTTCCTCCGCTCCATTCGTTTTTATTTTTTCCCTTTCAGGGAAGGACTTTTTATTTTAGTCACATTATACAATTGCGCAGTTTGGTTTAACCCAAAATGTATTTATATATCATAATAAATGCATATTTTTTATATTAGAATTGGTTTTATCGCTTTTTTATTTTTCTAATTTTATCTTATTTATTCATCAGTTTTACCAATAATACATCCGTACATTTTCGATGTCAATGCCATTCTTGCTTCTATCTTTTTTCGCAGGCAATCCGTTGTAACTGTTTAAGTAATATTTTTTAACCGGAAATATAAAGTCAGTATATTTTGCATGACAAAAATAGTTCGTCGAGGCAGCAAAAAAACCGCGCCCCGGTGTATTATAAACACCGGGAACGCGGTTCCTGTTCGGTTTCATTGGCTGTATTCTAGTATTCCGGTTCAATCAATCCGTAAGTATTTCCTTTTCTCTTATACACAACGTTAACCTGTTCGGTTTCCGCATTAAAGAATACAAAGAAATTATGCCCAAGCAGTTCCATCTGGATACATGCGTCTTCGGGATACATCGGCTTGATGTCAAACTTCTTGGTCCTGACAATCTGCACTTCCTCTTCTTCCGGATATTCCTTTTCAATAAAGGCCTGCTGGAAGTTGCCGCCTGACTGATGCTTGTCCGTAATTTTATTCTTATATTTCTTAAGCTGTCTTTCGATTACCTCTTCAACCAGGTCGATGGATACATACATATCGTTGCTTGTCTGCTCCGACCTGATAATACTGCCTTTTACCGGGATTGTTACCTCTATCTTCTGTCTGTCTTTCTCAACGCTCAGCGTCACATGTACTTCGGTATCCTGGGTGAAGTACTTTTCCAGCTTTCCGATCTTCGATTCCACGGCGCTGCGAAGCCCCTGCGTTATTTCGATGTTCTTTCCGCTGATAATGAATTTCATGCCGATCATCCCTTCTGTTTCATATTAGGCACAAAGGCAATACTGCCTGTCCACTTCCTGCGGCATATCCTTTTGTCCTTAACTGGATTATACCATATCCCCATACTCACGTGCAATGTTTTCAGAATTTTAACTGAAAATTTATAATTGTTTCAGTCAATGCAAAGCGACATATTTTCGTAATTATTTTGTAAAATTCGTGGAACTTACCAGAACATTCGTTTCAATATACGTTCTCCCGCACAGCAGTGAAATACTTTGTCAATCTGTGGATAATGTGTATAACTTCGTGTATAACTCTCTAAGCCCCATGAATACCGCATTTTTTATGTGGATAACTTTGTGGTTAAAAAAACCCCTTTTCGACAATATCCAACAGATTTTGTGCAGATTTTACAAACGGCTTATAATCAGCCCATTTTCAGATAATTTGCAAGCTGTCTGACAATTAAATACTTTTGTCTGATTTCTATGACGGTAACAGTTCAGACGGCCCTTTGTGTCCTGCGGCATCCATGGATACCCGTACTCAGCTCCGTTCCGTCCATTTTTCCGCAAAAAAACAAGGTATGTCTTAAAACATACCTTGCACTCAGCTATTTATTATTCATCTGTTAATGAAGGACTCTTCTTACAGCAACCGGAGTTCTGTAATCTGCTTCCGAAATTTTGATTCCGGTGCTGGCCGTACTTGCATGTACAATCTGGCCGTCTCCGATATAAATTCCCACATGTCCGGTATAACAAACCAGATCGCCAGGCTGTGCGTTTTCCAGTCCGCCTACATCCACGCCTACGTTTCTGTCAGCAGTGGAAGAATGAGGAAGGGATACGCCGAAGTTCTCATATACGCTCATTACGAACCCGGAACAATCGGCACCGTTGGTAAGGCTTGTCCCGCCATATACATACGGGTTGCCAACAAACTGTACCGCATAATCCGCAACTGCACCTCCATGGTTAGAAACCGCTGCCGCTGAGGAAGGGGTTTCCGCCGCTGTTTCCGCCTGCGAGGAGGCTTCTGTACTTTCCTGAGAAGCAGCCGTTTCTGCAGTCGAAGAGGTTTCGGTCTGGCCTGCTGTTTCCACAGTGGTTTCTGTCGTCGTTTCCGTAGTGGTTTCAGCGGAAGATTCCGTAGTAGTTTCGGTAGTTGTCTCCGTTGCCGTTTCCGTTGTTGTAGCGGATGAGGACTCCGAGGTTGATTCCGAAGCCGTCTCCGTCGTAGTTTCTGAGGCCGTTTCAGAAGCCGTCTCTTTTGTGGTTTCTGAAGCAGACTCCTTCTCAGACTCTGATTCTTTGACGGATTCTGTCTCCGATTCGGATTCCTTGTCCTTCTTATTATTATCATCGGCCTGTGCCGCTTCGTCCTGCGCAGGCTTCTCTTCTGTCTCTGTCTTAGCTGTCTGTGTTTCCTTTAAATCTACAGGTTCCACAATTGTCTTGGGCAATTCTGCCGCTTCTCCAACTGCCAGGGTATCTGCCGGCAAAACAGCCTGTCCGCCTGTTGCGGTATTCCCAACAGCTGCCGGAAGAGCATTCGATACGGAAGCTGTCGTCTCAGAAGTTCCTGCCGCATCCAGCACACTCGCTACGCCAATACCATTGGCAATGGCTGCTTCCGTCTGCTGCTCCTGGATGTGGTTATCCACCTGTGCATCGATAGAAGATTCTCCGACACTGGTGATACCGGATTCCATATCCGCAGAAGTTAAATCCGAAGATTCCTGTGCTGCCTGTACGGTCTGTTCCGCTTTTTCACTCTGATCAGCCGCTTCCTGTACGCTTCCAAAGGAACTGCCTTCATCCAGTGCCAGGCCAACACCTGCCGCCGGAAGCTCATAAGATACACCGGTTGCACTTGCCTGCATTGCAGCTGTACTGAAAAGCATCGCTGATACAGTCAGTGCACATGTTACTGCTTTCACGCGTGTATATTTCATGCGTTCCTCCAAAATCATTTGAACTGTTACATTTGTTACGAAATTATTACATCTGTTGTTAACTATACCACCGAAGCCTTCCTTTGTCAACCTTTACACAAAAAGCGGTTCTAAAGGAAAAACTCCTTTAAAACCGCCTAAAATCAAGAAAAGAAGGGTATTTTTCCCTTCTTTTCAAATTGTGAACATTTTTTGAATTTTTGACATATTCGTACGAATTTTGGAAATTTTTAACAAAAATAATTGTTACGTAACATTTAATATTTATATTGTAATATCCATGCCTATCGGTGCCCGTGTAGAATAACATTATTCAAACTTCGCAGGCGCCAAATGACCTTCCGCCCGCCGGCAGAGCGGCATTCCCGGGACGGAAAAGGAATGTTCACCAGATCCTTTCAGGCCATGAAGATGAGACCGGTCAAGTGTGTCAGCCTCATCTGACATACTTGACGCCTTCGGGCTCGTCGGAATGTCCGGCCTGACGGACTGGCGAATATCCTTTTCCGTCCCGGGAATGACGCTCTGCCAGCGGGCGGAAGGCCATTTGGCGCCTGCGAAGTTTGAATAATGTTACAGGAAATATTCCTACAGGAAGTATTCCTGTATTCCCTCCACCGCATTTGCACCGTCTGCCACTGCTGTAACAATCTGGCGCAGCTTTTTGGTACGGATGTCCCCTGCAGCAAAAACTCCCGGCATGCTTGTGGCGCAGTCTTCACCGGCTATCAGATAGCCTTTTTCATCCGCCGCTATATTCGTTATGAAGCTTTCGGAATTCGGCCTGATACCCACGGCGATAAATACGCCCTGTACCGCCAGTTCATTCTTTTGGCCTCCGTTTTTATGGAGCAGTGTGATGGATTGGACTTTTCCGTCCCCGTTGATGCTCTCCACCACACTGTTCCAGCATACTTCCACGTTAGGGAGCGCGAGCATGGTATTCTGAAGGGACTGGGCGGCTCTTAAGCTGTCGCGGCGATGGATCAGATACACCTTTTCACAGGCTCTCGCCAGGAAAATGGCATCCTCTACCGCTACATCGCCCCCTCCTACCACAGCCACGGTCTTTCCGCGGAAAAAGGCACCGTCACAGGTGGCGCAGTAGGATACCCCCATTCCGCTCAGTTCTTCTTCCCCGGGAACGCCCAGATGGCTGTGGGAAGCGCCCGACGCGATAATTACCGCCTTTGCTTCATAATCCCCTTCCGCCGTTTTCACCAGCTTCAGGTCTCCCATATCTTCGATTCCCAGCACGTCGGCTTCCATGAACTCCGCCTGCATTTTCTCCGCATGCTCCCGGAACTTCATCCCCATATCAAAACCGTTGATTCCGGGAAGCCCCAGGTAATTATCCACCTCATAGGTATTGAGCACCTGTCCGCCGCTCATAGGATTCTTTTCTATTACTAATGTGGAAAATCCGGCTCTTCTTCCGTATACCGCAGCGCTGAGCCCTGCGGGGCCTGAACCGATAATAATCAAATCATACATATTTTCTACCCCTTTACTCTATCATACTTGGCTTCTGTTTCATTTATACCTGATTCACCCATTCTCTCATACCCGCATCGCGGGCATGGAGGTATAATGTCCACTCTGTGGACATTATACCTGTTTCTGCCGCAGCTTTCAACCTTTGGCCGCATATGTTATAATAGGAAAATCATGTTCCGGAAAATAACTTATGGTTTCCCCGCACTTGCGGAAACGGAGGATATAAGAATGAAGAAAAAAGCATTGATAACCGGTGCTTCCCGGGGAATCGGGAAAGCAATTGCCACGCAGCTGGCAGAACAGGGCTATGATCTGTATCTCACCTGCCTGCAGTCCATGGAGGAATTAACGGCACATTGCCGGTACCTGGAACAAGCATACGGAATTTTGTGCACCCCTTTCCAGGGGGACATGGGCGACCCGGACGCGGCGGACAGGCTGTTCGAAACTATCACCCGTCTGGATGTCCTCGTCAATAATGCAGGTATTTCCTATATCGGCCTGTTGTCGGAAATGTCCGCCGGCGACTGGCGGCGGGTTATGTCAACTAACCTGGACAGCTGTTTTTATACCTGCCGGCATGCCATTCCGCTCATGGTGCATGCAAAACAAGGCCGGATCCTTCAGATCTCTTCCGTCTGGGGACAGGCCGGCGCATCCATGGAAACAGCCTATTCGGCATCCAAGGGAGGGGTGAACAGCTTTACCAGGGCGCTTGCAAAAGAACTTGCTCCCAGCAACATCCAGGTAAACGCCGTGGCCTGCGGTGTTATCGATACCGATATGAACCGGTGCTTTACCGAAGAGGAAAGGAATGCCATGATCGAAGAAATCCCTGCCGACCGGATGGGAACACCGGAGGAAGTGGCCGCACTCGTGGGCCAGCTCGTCAATGCCCCGGCCTATATGACCGGCCAGATCCTCACAATTGACGGAGGATGGATTTAGGAACCATCCTCCCTGCCGCTGTTACTCCGTCAGCGTCCTTCTATCTCCCTTTTCTTTTTGAGGATGGCTGCGTTTTCCTCCACTTTTTTCCGGCCCAGCGGATAGATAAAAGCGAGGATTGCCGCTACTGCCAGAAAGCAGACCGCAGGTATCAGGTTTACCGTGGCATAGATCCCTTCCACAACGCGGGTGCTCTGAACCGCTGCCAGCTCGTCATACCCTATGGCCTGCAGCGCCGCCCCGCCGAGTCCGCCGGCCAGGGCCTGGCCGATTTTTCTGGCAAAAGAATAGACGGAATAGACCGTTCCGTCATCACGGCTTCCTGTCCGTACCTCATGGTCGTCAATGACATCCGTGATATTGGCCCATATGATCATGTTAAACAGATTCACCCCCAGAAAGCCGATGACAGAAAGGAACATATACAGCCAGGAATTCCTGATATGCATAAAGTATAAAAGCAGATAGGAGGCTCCCGAAAAGCAGGTGGCCGCCGCCGCAACCTCTTTCTTCCCGAATTTCCTGGAAAGAGGTACCGTCATACCCGCAATGGCCAGGGAAACGGCTGTGGACACCAGGCTGAAAACGGACAATGCCCTGGTATCCTTGAAATAATCCAGGTACAGATACTGGTTCATAGACTGGATCAGTAGCTGGCTCAGCAGAAGGCCTATGGCCGCTCCGATAATTGCCAGAAGGGCCCTGTTCGAAAAAACCGTCTGAAAGGTACGTGCCAGGGAAACTCTGTTCTGCCCTCTTTTTTCCTCCATACGCACCCGTTCTGTGGTGCACTTGTAGCAGATAAAATAGCAGAGGATTGCCAGTACCGAAAAAACTCCCGCAATAGCCGTGAATCGGGGCCCGCTTACAATCTGGTTCCCGGCGGCGTCCGTGGTATAGATGAAAAGAGGCGTCCCCGCCCCAATCACCAGCCCGGCAAGCGTAGCCCCGATTCCCCGGAAGGTGGACAGGGAGGTGCGCTGGTCCGGTTCGGAAGTAATTGCCGATGCCATGGATCCATAGGGGATGTTGATCGAGGTATAAAAGATACTCCCCCACAAAAGGTAGGTCACATACATATAAACCATTTTCACCGGCATGGACGCCCCTGCCAGGCCGGACTGGTACATCAGAAAGCTCGCTAACGCCACAGGCGCGCTCATTCTCCGCAGCCAGGGCTTAAATTTCCCGTCCCGTGACGGGCGGCTGATATCCACTATCCGCCCCATGGTGATATCCGTAACCGCATCCACACACCGTGCAGCCAGAAACAGTGTCCCCACCGCCAGTCCGCTGATTCCCAGCACCTTGGTATAAAATACCATAAGAAAAGAGCTTGCAAAAATAAACGTGAAATCATTACCGAAATCTCCGAACATATAACCTATTTTATCGCGCAATCCAAAGGGTCTGATCCCTTTCCTGTCCTGTTCCGTCCGACCGTTCATTTTTTTGTCACCTCCGCTGTGCCCGTTCACCGGCTTTTCCGGGCTTTTGTCCGCCTTCCTTTTTCAGTGTTTCCCAGATGCCTGTGAGATAGGCGGCTCCCAGCGCCCTGTCATAAAGGCCATAGCCCGGCTTCCCCTGTTCCCCCCATATCATCCTGCCGTGATCCGGACGCATATAGCCTGTAAAACCAGTCTCATAATAAGCCTTCATAATTGCTTCCATATCCAGCGAACCGCAGAAGGAAGGATGGGCGCTTTCTTCAAAGGAACCATCCTCCAGGATTTTTACATTACGCATATGGGCAAAATGAATCCTTCCCATCCCGCCATATTTGCGGACCAGATGGGGAATATTATTACAGGCGCTGCATCCCAGGCTGCCGCTGCAGAGGCTCAGGCCGTGATGGCTGTCATTATACAAAGCGAGGAACCGGTCAATCGCGGCTTCCCCGGTTATAATCCGGGGAATGCCGAAAATCGGCCATGGGGGATCGTCCGGATGCAGTCCCATATTCACATCACACTCTATGGCGGTGGGCATGATTTCATTGATAAAGTATTTTAAGTTTTCCCAAAGCCCTTCGATACCCAAAAGCTGATATGCCTTTATCAGACCGTTGATTTCTTCCGGAAAATAAGAGGAGTCCCATCCGGGAAGTGCCATTTTGGCCGGATCCATCCTATCCATATCCTCTTTATAGTAAACCAGCGCATGGGAACCGTCCGGCAGGGGCTGATCCAGCCGGGAACGGGTCCAGTCAAAAACCGGCATAAAATTATAACAGATACACCGGATGCCCTCCGCTGCCAGACGCCGTATGTTTTCCTTATAATTTTCAATATACTCCTGGTATTTTCCTCTTCGCAGCTTGATATCCTCATGGACCGGCACGCTTTCAATCACTTCCAGTTCCAGCCCCGCGCCGGTCACTTTTTCTTTCAGTTCTTTTATCGCCTCCACAGGCCACACCTTTCCCACAGGGATATGGTAAACAGCGGAAACCACTCCTGTCACACCCGGGATCTGCCTGATATCGGCAAGGGTGACCGGATCCTCTTCTCCATACCAACGGAACGTCATTTTCATGCAGACTGCTCCTTTCTGAGCTGTCCCTTCCTATATTAATACAATACAGGCGGACGTATGCCTTTGTAACAGTTCGGATACATCCGGACTGTTACATCTATTTTCATCATTTGCCATTATTCTTTCCCGGACTTTTGTTTTTATGAGAAAGTTGGAAGAATAGGATTGGAAAATTTTGCAGTAAAAAAGGCCAAAGCAGCGGTATCCGGTTCTTTCCCGTATCGGATATTCCGCTGCTTTGGCCTTTATGACTGCTTAACCGGTCAATAGATATTTCCTGCCTGACGGACAAGGCTTTCCATCAGTGTCTCCATATTGTGTATCACGGGCTGTGTATCCAGCCCATATTCTGCCGCCATCCGCTGAAGCCGCGGAAAAGCCAGCCAGGTGCTCCCTGCTTCATCCTCCCATACGGAGATACGCAGCGGCAGTTCAACAGAAATACTCTGATCAAGCTGCATTAATCCGGTTCCAACTTTAGGGGATCCAAATACAAGCACTGTGGTAGGGCGCAGCACAAGCCCTGCCTCGTCCGCATTCCGGGCGTGATCAAACTTGGCAAAAACAGGGATTCCCCTCTCTTTGAGCGCCTCATCCAGCCTTTTAACGGTATCCGCCACCGGTAACTGTCCTTCCAGTAAAAAAAGCTTGTTATCATCATATCCCGTGGAAAGCAAATCCCCAAAGGCTCCGGCAATGCGCCGTCCCAGATTGGTAAAATCCACGCCTTCCCTGTTCGCAAGCAAGGTCACGCAGACCAGTTCCTCCGGATGGGTAAAACGGCTGAGAAATGAGGAGTAACCCGGAACCGATCCCTTTATGTCCATTAATCCCCGATGTTTATAAAACTGCCATCCTGCCACGGCAGGCATTTCCCTGCCGTCCGGCAGCTGCCAGGGAGCGTAAACCACCGCCCTGTCCTCCGGCTTCTTAATCAGTACGGAACCGGCGAGGCCGATATCCCAGAAAGAGATATCCTGCGCGGAAGCCCATATATCGGAAAATCCTCTCAAAGCAGAAGAATCCGTGCGTTTTATGATGTTTCCATCCGCATCAAAGCTGGCCGCCGGTTCGACGGGATCTATGTAAAGCCGGTCGGCTTTGAACATCTGATGTACATTTTCTGTCAATGCCACCTCTTCATGGGGAAATCTGGTATCCAAATCCTCTGAGAAACCAGTATGGCGCAGTCCCAGGAATTCTATCTGCCGCAGCATCACAAAGTCGTGATAGCTCATACCGCTGGTACGTTCGATGATCTCTGTAAGAACCAGGAAATTGGTAGCGCTTTGCTCTACCTGTGTTCCGGGTTCAAAAGACAGCTTTTGGTCTTTTACCAATCCAACCAGTTCCTGAAAATCCCATTTACGGAAAGGGCAAAATGCTTTTTCTTTCCGGTAATCGGGCAGCCCCGCCGCATGTCGTATCAACTGCCGGGCGGTAACCGCCAGCCAGCTTTCCGGGAGTTCCGGCACATACTTTCCTGCAGGAGCATCCAACTCCAGCTTCCCGTCCTCAAACAGCTGCATCGCTGCCACAGCCGCAAAAGCCTGGGAAATGGGCCCCGCCGGCCACAGGGTATTGGGAGATGCCAGACGCCGCTGTCCGGTATCAGACATCCCATACCCCACTACCCTGGGAATATAGGGGGCCTGCACTATAGCCAGCGTAAGACCCGGTATATGTTCCTCTTCCATGAACTGCCAGATCATCTGATCCACGGTTTGCCCTAAATAGGAGGTATCTGCACTGCCCCGCATTTTCATAACTGCATGTTCTCGTGTGTTCATTTGCAACCTTCCTTTCTTTACCGTCCGGCTTTCCCGGGCAGCAGCAGCTTTGCTTTTCGCTTCTTACTGTAACTTTTATTATTACAGTTTATAAATTAATAATACGTCGCTTTTCCTGGTTTGTCAATAGGAATTAACCTATCTGTCCGAAATAAAACTGAGTTGCTATAAATTGCCCGGGGATTACTATCTCTCCTGCTAATTTTTTTCCTTCTTTCCGCTTTTATCTTTTCTCTTACCGGCTATCAAACGCAGTGACCGGGCGGCCTCAGCCCCGCATAAATCCGGCTTTCCGGCGAATTCTTCCAAAATCTGGATTCCTTCCGGCACCGGAAAAGCGGAAAGGCAGATAAGTGCTTTCCACTGGATGACTTCATCCTCACAGGATGTCAGGAGACGGATAACCCTGTCAGCGTTTTTTTCAGAAACCAGGGACGGATGATAAAAGGCCATAAAACCAACCGCATCCAGAGCCTCCGAAATTTTCCATGTATCCCCGGTATCCAGGACATCAAGGAGAAGAGGGAAAACAGCAAGGTCCATTCCTGCCAGCGTCCGGGCTATCAGATCTCTCGGCAGCGGATACGATTTTTTGGAGGATACCTTATCCGGCAGGCTTCTGTGCTGATTTTTCCCCACCCTGCCCAGATAGGGTATCATCTTTTCAGCCGCAGCCCTGCCGCCTTTTTCCAGGCTTTCACAGACAGCGATTCTTGTATAAAGACACGTTTCCCGGCACAGCTGTTCCAGAAGCAGTTCCGCCGCGCCTTCCGTTTCCGGATGCAGACAGTATGCTGCCGCCGATCTCCGGCAGGGATCAGGATTGTGAAGTTCCTTTGCCAGTTCTTCTGCCGGCAGGCCCATACAGGCTGCAATCTCTTCTTTGGAAGCCTTTCCCCGGCTTCTCAATTCGGTTTGTGTACTTTTCACTCCGTTCCTCCCCTATTTCCTTTTATAGCATATTACAAATATAATCACCGAGGCCACAGCGGTCAAGGCTTCCGCCGCAGGAAACGCCGTCCAGATACCGATAACACCGGCAATCCTTATCCCCAGATATGCTGCCGGTACAATCAGCGCAAGATAACGCAGCGCAGATATGAGGAAAGAAGCAAAGCCTTTTCCCAATGCCTCCAGGGCGCCGGAACAGACCACACTCACACTGGAGACTACAAAACCAAAGCTTATAATGCGCAGGGCCAAAGCCCCTTCTCTGACAGTAACGGCATCCACGGTGAACATTTTCATAATGGAGCCGGAAAATACAAGGAACAGCAGCATCCCCACAGCCATAATCGCCAGTATCATCGTGCCGCATATCTGAATGATCCGTTTCATACGTTTTCTCTCATCCGCGCCGTAGTTATAGCTGAGTATGGGCCGCATTCCCTGAACGATACCATTTGCGGGAAGATAAATAAAGGACTGCAGCTTAAAATATACCCCCAGAATCAGAATATAAATAGGGGAAAACGCCGCCGCAAAACCATTCAGTATGGTGATCAGCAGGGACGGAAGCCCCATGGTCATGGAACAAGGCACACCCACCATATATACCCTGCGGCAGATATCCGCAGTAGGTTTCATATAAGCCCTTTTGATTGCTAATCCCATATCCTTCTTAAAATACCAAATCAGATACAGCAGGAGCGTAACCACCTGCCCGATAGCCGTTGCGATTGCGGCTCCTTTCACCTCCAGTCGGGGAACCGGTCCCAGGCCGAAAATAAACACAGGATCCAGTATAATATTCGTAATGCTTCCCGCCGCCATGCAGACCATCGGCACGAACATATTCCCGGTTGACTGGTATATTTTTTCAAACGCGATCTGCACCGTTACCACTACGGAAAAACTCAGGACGATGACCGCATATTCCTTTCCCCACGCAAGAATCCGATTGTCTGTGGTAAACATAGGCAGAAAATAGGGAATACAGATAACAGTCCCTACAGAGAGAAGAATCCCATGAACCAGACTCAGAAAAAGCCCCTGGGACGCCGCCCTGTCAGCCTTCTCCTTTTCTCCCGCTCCCATAAAAAAAGCCACTGCCGCGTTAATTCCCACGCCGAAACCCACTCCGATGGAAACGATGAGTGTCTGCAGCGGATAAACAAGGGAAACCGCGGTAAGGGCCTGTTCCCCAAGCCGGGCCACAAACATACTGTCCACAATGTTATAGAGGGAATTGATAAGCATGGAAAGCATCATTGGCAGCGACATGGATAGCACCAGCGGTAAAATAGGTTTCGTTCTCATAAAATCCTGATTCATGTCTTTGTATCTCCTTTTATAAATACGGGATATTGTACTTATTTTACATAAAAAAGACTATAAATCTCACTGTTTGACTCAGAAACAGAAAAATTTATAGTCTCGTATTGGACGCAATATCATTTCAGCCAATATAGGGTATCATACCTTATATAAAAAGGCAAGGGGTATTTACAGGTTTACCGTTGCAAATCCCTTTAGCCATTCCCGCCCGATCAGCTCATGTCCTGCTTCTGTAGGATGTACGCCGTCCCACAGCCAGTAATCGGAAGGAGCCGTTTTTAACGCCTCGTCAAATTTATCCTGAAGCGGCACAAAGATGAGATTATATTCTTCTGCAATATCCCTTGCTTTCGCCGCCCTTTTTTCGACTTCCGAACGGAAGATATCCCAGCAATCCCCGGTAGCTGTTCCTTTCAACACAAAAGGCTCCAGAATCATGATTCTGACTCCCGGCAGCGCTTCCCTGACCTCCTCGATCAGCATGGCATATATCCGGTAGTATTTTTCTGCATCAACACCGTTCTGTAATGCCAACTCATGCCACACATCATTAACACCGATCAGCATACTCATCACATCCGGCTTCAGATTAATGATATCACTCCTGATCCGTGCATAGATATCTACCACCCGGTTACCGGAGCAGCCCCGGTTCAAAAGCCTGTACTGTCCAGGATATTCAAATGCAAGCCGGGCGCTTACAAGCATCGGATAACCGATTCCCCGATTGGTATCATCTTCGCGGGAACGTCCCGCATCCGTAATAGAGTCTCCCTGGAATAAAATCGTTTTCATCTACCTTCTCCTTATTAAAAAAGTTCGAGATCCAGTGCAAAATACAGTGCATAGTCCTGATCATTTGCCCATTCGTCATAAAAGGCACCTTTACATCCATTTAAACGGAAAGGAAAGAGATAAGCACAGGATCCCTCTCCGTTCTCATTAAAGAGGCAAAGGCAGTTGCGTATGCATTCCTCCGCCGCCGTCCGGTAATGTTCATCGCCTGTCAGCCAATAATACTCCATATATCCTCTTGCTGTCAGGCAACTCCAGTAATGGGGAAAGGTATCTCCGAACAACCTGCTTTTTCCAAACCAGAAACCGTCCCAGTAGCGGATAGGAATCTCCTTCAAATGAAAACTGGGCTGATGCCCGCTGAAACGTTCCAGTATTTCCAGGTGCTTCTTGGCCTCTGACGCATATCCCGGCTCCCTTGTCAGTCTCCCCATCTGACAGATAAAAGTCACTGCCGGTGAAACAATGGTCTGTTCAAAATTCACCTCATGTCTGGGATAGTCCGTACCGTTTTTGATAATCTGTTCTACATGCTTTCTAAACCATTCCTGGGCGGTATTCCCTTCTTTCTCCATTCCCGCCCGTCGAAATGCCTGCACCGTATTGAACATGGACAAACCGTTGGGATAAAACAGATACCCGTCATTATCATAATACAGTTGCAGCATTTTTAAAACAGTAATTAAATAATTTTTATCCTTAGTATGAACCATTTATGATAATGTCCTTATATACCCCAAGCGAAAATGTCCCAAC
>NZ_QUES01000043.1:0-49587 GCF_003478085.1 Eisenbergiella sp. OF01-20
TGGCCGCACAGGGAAGCAGGCCCGGGGGACGCCATACTTTTTTATCTGCACCCCGCCAGGTTCCCCCTGTTTTTTTTCGCACACTGTGGTATGATGGGTACAAAAAAGGGCTTAACGCCAAAGACAAAGAATACGAAAGCGGGATATCCATATGAACCGGGAAGAATTTCTGCAGCAGTTTGAACCTATAAATGAAAATGATTTATACCGGGAACTGTATTTTTACCGGCCGGCCGCGTTTGAAAAACCCGTGGAAAGCTGGGAGGAATTCTGTTCCCGCTTTGCCGGGGCGGACGGAGGGGATGGGCGGCGGCTTCCTTCCGAGCCGCCCACGCCTATTGCCGCCTTTTTTACGGAAGAGGAATATTTTTCCCGGGAAATGTGGGGAGAGGTCAATGTCATTATCAATGCCAGGTACTGCCCTGCCTTTCTGCATAAGCTGGAATTTATTAAAATTATTTATGCATTCCGGGGAAGCTGCCGATTTTTTATCGACGGGCACTGGATTAAAATGACGGAGGGCAATGCCTGTATTGTGGCGCCGGGTGTGGAGCAGACCGTATTTTCCTGCGCCGATGAGGATATCGTGCTGAATCTGCTGATCCGCAGAAGCACCTTTGCCGAATCCTTCTGGGAACTGCTGGAAACGAATGACGGGGGAAGTATTGCCGATTTTTTCTGGAAAATGCTGTATCACAAGCCGGGAGGGGAGGTGCTGTTGTTTTCCAGCAGCCCGGACGTTCTGCTGGAAGAAAGTGTGATGGAACTTTATGAGGAGGCGGTGCTTCAGCCGGTCAAGAGCCGTCTGGTGATAAAAAGCATGATGATGTCTATTTTCGCTTATATTATGCGGTGGGATGAAAAGGATGTGGTCCGGTTAAAGAAAAAAGGGGACAGGGGACAATATCCCCTCGCCCGGTACCTGCTGTATATGAAAACCCATCTGGACAGCGTTTCCCTGGCATCACTGGCCCGTGAGTTCTATGTGAGTGAAGGGTATTTAAGCCGCTATTTCCGCAGGGAAACCGGCGCTTCTTTCAGCCATTTAATAATGGAAATGAAGATGAAAAGTGCGGCGGAGCTGCTGCTTAAGACGGAATGTAACATAGAGAAGATCATAGCGTTGGTGGGATATACGGATCAAAGTAATTTTTACAGGAATTTTAAAGCTATATATGGGTTAACACCGCTTGTATACCGCAAGAAAAAGGGGCAGGCGGAATTTATGCGGACTTATTAAGGAGTAGAGGACGGCAGGAGGAATCAAATGAATCTCAGTGACGGATTGGGAAAGGAAGAGATCGTTTATAAAAGCTTATACAGGCGGTGCAGGGAGCTTTGGGAACAGCCGGTAACGGACTGGGACGAGCTGGTGCGCCGTTATCATAAGGCCGGTATCCGTGAGATACCCACAGAGGCGCCTTCACGGATGGGCACGGTTCTTACCGAGTCGGATTTTTTTACGGAAAATGTGAAAGAGGTGGTATGCTTTAATCACCTCCGGTACTGCCCGCCGTTCCTTCACCGGCTGGAGTTTATTAAGATTATCTATGTATACCGGGGGAGGGTTACTTTGTATTTGAATGATGAAAAATATGAGCTGCAGTCGGGTAATTTCTGCATCATCACGCCGGGTATCCGGCATACGGTTTTTTCCGGACATGACGAGGATGTGATCATCAATATCCTGATGCGTGTAAGCTCTTTTTCCAACGCTTTTTCCGGGATTCTGATGGAACAGAATATCCTGGCGGATTTTTTCTGGAAAATACTCTATACCAAGCACAGCAACCGGGTGCTGGTATTTGTATGCAGCAACGATGCGAAGCTGGACCGCTGGGTGGAAAAAATGATGGATGAGTCGGCCAGAGGGCAGCATGCCAGCAACCTGCTGATGAAAAGCGGCGCCTGTATATTTCTGGGGATTGTCATGCGGGAGCATCTGCAGGAACTGCATTTGAAGGAGGAACTGACGGACGAGGTATATGTGCTGCCTGCCATTATCCAGTCAATGCGCAGCAGCCTTAAGACAATAACCCTCGATGAGCTGAGTCTGCAGTTCCATATGAGTGAAACGGATCTGAAACGGTATATCGTGAAAGAAAGCGGGTATACCTACCGGTACCTCCTCCGTGATCTGCGCCTGCGCAAAGCCGTGGAACTGCTGCGGGGTACCAAACTCAGCATGGAAAGGATCATGGAGGAGACAGGCTACAGCAACATGAATAATTTTTACAGGAGTTTCCGGGAGCACTTTGGGAAAACACCGTTGGAGTTCCGAAAAAACGAGGAAATCCTTATCTGAAGGAAAAGAACAGGTAACGGTAAGGGGGGAACAGTGACGGGAACAGAATATGGATGGAAGGCACGGTAAGAATTAGTTACCGTGCTTTTTTTTGATCCGGATCCCACATGATACTTTTCAGGAACGGCAGTGTGAAACGGGCAGAAAAGGTCATATAAAGCAAGTTTTGTATAGAGTGATATAGAGATGTTAGAAATATATAATAGAAACACACAAAACATACAAATTGTACTTTATTAAAAGGGGACTATGTTGTGAAAATTACAAGGAGGGAATGAAAATGGCTAAAAAAATGATGGCAATTGTTATGGCTGCCGCGATGTCGGTGACATTGCTGGCAGGCTGTGCGGGGAAAGGAGCGGACACGCCGGCGGCGGCGGATAACGCGGGCCGGACCACGGAAAACCAGGGAAGCACGGCAGCTGGCGGGGAGGAAGCATCCGGGGAGGACGGCAGCGGACTGGTTCCGATCACCTTCAGCAGGGCGCAGGATTCGCTGATGGAAACGGATATTTTTGCAAGAATGGAAGGGGCCAGCTATGAGGATAATCTCTGGACGGATTTGATCGCGGAAAGGCTTGGCTATGATGTGAAATATCTGTGGATTGCCTCCAGCGCAGAGCTTCAGACGCAGAAATTCAATGCGGCTATGGCGGCAGGTACGATTCCGGATATCGTATGTGTGAATAAGACAGACTTAAAGCAGCTTGTGGAAGCCGGTCTGGTGGTGGATATGAAACCTTATTTTGACGAGTACGCCAGTGATTTTGTCAAGGAATTGATTGCGGCGGGCGGGGATGCTGCGATTCAGGCATGTACCTATGACGGCGTGCAGTACGGGATTCCCTATGTGGACTGTGATATTGAGACGGCACAGATGCTTTGGCTGCGCCAGGACTGGCTGGACGAGCTGGGGCTGGAGGCACCGGAAACACTGGAGGAACTCAAAAACATCCTGGCAGCGTTCAAGGAGCATGCCGGCAGCGGCGGATCGGGTCTGGCACTCAGCTCCGATATTTACGGCAACAATTTTGATATCAAGGGCTGGTGCAACGCCTATGGGGCCTATCCCAAATATTGGATTGATGACGGAAGCGGAAAGCTGGTATACGGCAGTACCACTCCGGAAATGAAGGAGGCGCTGGGAAGCCTTGCGGAGCTTTTCCAGGAGGGGCTACTTGATCCGGAATTTTATGTAAACGACAATGACAAGGCAAAGGAAGCGCTTGTCAGCGGAAAATGCGGGGCTATGTACGGCTATCATGCAGGCTCCCTGTGGCCGCTGCAGGATGTGGTGGATGCCGATCCGGAAGCGGACTGGCGCCCCTATGCGCTGCCTGTAAAGAATGCGGGCGATACCATCAAACCCGGTATCCATATGTGTACGGCAAACTGGTATGCGGTAAGCAAGGACTGTGCCCATCCGGAAGCTTTGGTTGAGATGCTGAACTTATATTGTGAAAAAGTGCTGGATCCCGAAAAGAATGAGTATGCGGTATATGCCAATCCCGGGGACGGGCTGGAGGGTGTATGGAGGCTTACCCCGGTAACCATCAACAGCCCTAATAAAAACCAGGTTACGGCAAAGGCGATTGAAGAGCCTTTAAAAACCGGCGATCCCGGCGAGCTTACCGGGGAACAGTACAGCATGTGGGAATACAGCTATAAGGCGCAGAACGGAGATACCCAGCTTTGGGGATGGAACCGTGTATTCGGGGCGGACGGCTCTCAGCAGCAGCTGATGTCCTATCAGAACGACAGCAATGTGGAATTGGTATATGATCAGTTCTTCGGCGCTCCCGGTGAGATTATGACCACGAAGAAAACCACGCTGGATGATATGCTGGATCAGGTGTTCATCAAAATCATCGCCGGCCAGGAGCCTCTGGATTCTTTTGATTCCGTGGTGGAACAGTGGAAAACGGCAGGCGGTCAGGAGATGACGGACGAAGTGAACGAATGGTACTCTTAAATCTCTTTCTTACGGCCAGCGCGGCAAGTGCGCTGGCCTGACTGAATAGTTACAAACGCAAACATCGCAGGAGCCAAATGGCCTCCCTCCCGCTGCCGGCGCGTCGTGTCCGGGATTGAAAAGGATTTTTTTCAGTCAGTCAGACCGTACATTCCGATGAGCCCGAGGGCATCAAGTGTGTCAGGTGAGGCTGACACACTTGATCGGTCTCCTCTCCATGGTCTGAAATGACTGAAAAAAATTCCTTTTCAATCCCGGACACGACGCGCCGGCAGCGGGAGGGAGGCCATTTGGTTCCTGCGATGTTTGCGTTATAAAAAAGAACCATTTTTATGTGTGGTGTGGGAGGAACCGTATGGCTTCAGCAAAGAAAAAAGGAAAAAGCAAATATACCGTCGCTGTTTTTAAGAGGGAGCTGCCGCTGCATCTGATGCTGCTTCCGGGACTCATCCTGGTAGCCGTTTTCAGCTATACCCCTATGGCAGGGCTGATTATCGCTTTCCAAAAGTTTATTCCGAGCAAGGGGATGTTCGGAGACCAGCAGTGGGTGGGGCTGGGGAACTTCACTTATGTGTTCAGCCTGCCTGGTTTTGATCAGGCGCTGAAAAATACCATAGTCATCGCTTTCTGGAAAATCCTTCTGGGGCTGGCGGTACCTATCATTTTTGCACTGCTGCTGAATGAAGTGAATCGCAGCGGCTTTAAGAGAACCGTGCAGACCATCGTGTATCTGCCTTATTTTTTGTCCTGGGTGGTTTTGGGCGGTATTTTTCTGGATATGCTTTCGCCCAGCTCCGGTATTGTCAACCAAATACTTACGGCGCTGGGGGGAAAAAGCGTTTTTTTCCTGGGAGACAACCGTTATTTCAAGCCAACCCTGATCGTGACGGATATCTGGAAAAATTTCGGATACGGGGCCATTGTTTATCTGGCCGCCATTCTGGGAATAGACACGGATCTGTATGAAGCGGCGCAGATAGACGGAGCCAACCGCTGGAAGCAAGTATGGCATGTAACCCTTCCGGGCATGCGGATGATCATCGTGCTGATGATGGTACTCAGTCTGGGAAATGTGCTGAATGCGGGTTTTGACCAGATCTTCAACCTTTACAGCAAAGCGGTGTATGAATCCGGGGATATCCTGGATACCTTTGTATACCGCCTGGGCCTTATCGATGCCCAGTACGGGCCGGCTACGGCGGTGGGGCTGTTTAAGTCGATCATATCAACCATGTTCATTTCGGTTTCCTACTGGCTTGCCTATCGGTTTGCAGATTACCGGATCTTTTAAGGGAGGGCACAACATTGAAAAAAATGACTAAGGGACGTCTTGTCTTTCAGATAATTAATTATACCGTACTGATCCTTTTGTCGGCTTTGTGCCTGTTTCCGCTGCTGAATATCCTGGCTATGTCCTTTTCCAGCGCCACGGCAGTGGCGGCGGGGAAGGTTTCCGTCCTGCCGGTGGAATTCAATACCTATGCCTACAGCTATGTCATAGGAAAAAAGGATTTCTGGAATTCTCTGCTGAAATCGGTGGAGAGGGTAGGGATCGGGGTCCCCTTTTCCATGCTGCTGACGATTCTGGTGGCTTATCCGTTATCCAAGGAACGGACACAGCTGAGGCTGCGCAGCTTTTATTCCTGGATTTTCTTCTTCACGATGCTTTTTTCCGGCGGTCTCATCCCCGGTTATCTGTTAATACAGAATCTGCATCTGATGGATACAATCTGGGCGCTGATTCTGCCGATGGCGGTTCCGGTGTACAACATTGTGCTCATGCTGAATTTCTTCCGCGGCATTCCCCGTGAACTGGAGGAAGCGGCGCTGATAGACGGCGCCAACCAGTTCCAGACCTGCTTCCGGATATATGTGCCCTGTGCCAAGCCGTCGATTGCCACGCTTACCCTTTTCTGTTTCATTACCCATTGGAACAGCTATTTCGACGGACTGATTTTTTCCAATTTCCCGGAAAGCTATCCGCTTGCCTCTTTTCTGTATACGGTGGTGGTACAGAGGGATATGAGCCTTTTGAGCATGGAGCAGATACGGGAGCTTTCCCTGGTGGATGACAGGACGATCCGCTGTGCGCAGATTTTTATTGCGCTGATCCCGATCATGCTGATATATCCTTTTGCCCAGAAATACTTTGTAAAGGGAATGACAGTGGGTTCCGTAAAGGGATGAATATACATACCGGGAAAAGAGGTTACCTATGAAACTTACAACACTATTGACGCAAAATATAAAGAATCCCATCGGCCTGGGATGTACGGCCCCTTGCTTCAGCTATTCCCTGCATTCGGGAAAAAGAGGGGACAGGCAGACCGCCTGCCGGATACTTGCCGCTTCCCGGGCGGAGCTGCTGGAAGAAGGGAAGGCGGATCTGTGGGACAGCGGAAAGATGGAAACCGGACGGAATTATGCCATTCGTTATGAAGGAAAGCCGCTGCGCTCCAGGCAGGAGGTATTCTGGAAGGCTAAGGTATGGGATGCGTGGGGACTTGAATCGGACTGGAGCAGGCCCGCCTTTTTTGAAATGGGCCTGCTGGAGGAAACGGATTGGAAAGCCGGATGGATAGGGCAGGGGGATGCTTTTGCGGGAGATAAATCCGCGGCCCTGGCGGTTGCCGGGCCGTTTACGGCGCCATTGTGCGGCCGGGTGAAAAAAGCCAGGCTTTATATCAGCGGCCTGGGGCTGTTCCGGGCGGAGATGAACGGGGAACCGCTTTCGGAAAACCTGTATGAGCCGGGAGAAAGTTCCTTTAACCGCAGGGTATATTATGTGACCTATGACATTACGCCTTTTCTGAGGGAGGGGAGGAATGTTCTGGGCGTGACGCTGGGAAACGGGCAGTATGTGAATTTTGCCGTGGATCCGGTTATGAAAAAAGCGGACGGTACCTTATCGGAAAAACACAGATACCAGAAGGAGGATACCATTTTCCTGAAGAAAGGGATCTGCGGCGACAAAAAGCTGCTTGCCCAGGTGGAGCTTACGCTGACGGACGGGACCGTGGAAACCGCAGCCGTCAGCGGCGAGACCTGGAAAATCGGGGAAAGCCCGGTGACGTTCCAGAACTGGTATGGAGGAGAGGACTATGATGCTTTGAAAGCCCTGCGGGAGAAAGGCTGGAATACGCCAGCGGGGGATACCGGAAGCTGGCAGAATGCGGTACGGATGGAGCCTCCCCGGGGAAAACTTGCGGCGAGGGAATTCCCGCCGGTCCGCATCTGGGAAAGCTGGCCTGCAAAAAGCGTGACCAGGCTTCCCAACGGAAACTGGCTTGTGGATATGGGAAAAAACAGCGCCGGTTTTATCCGCCTGAAGCTGCATGACACGGAAGCGTATGCGGGACGGAAGATAGAACTGTATCCGGGGGAGGTGCAAAAGGCGGATGGCAGCGGTGTGGATCAGGCCTCCTGTACCCAAAGCTGTGACACCCTGTATCGATGCAGGGTGAAGGACAGCTATATCATCGCGGGGACAGGCAGTGAACAATGGCATCCCCATTTTTGTTATCATGGCTTCCAATACGCGGAAGTGAGCGGATTCCCCGGGATACCCGGGACGCAGAATTTCGAAGGCTGCGCCGTAAGACTGATGAATGAGAAGCATTCGGATTTTGAAACGGACAATGCCATACTGAATGCGATCAGCCGCATGACGGACCGTTCCATTGAAAGCAACATGATGTTCAGCTTTACAGACTGTCCGCAGATAGAAAAGCTGGGCTGGCTGGAAACCACGCAGCTGATGTTTTCCTCCATAGCAGCCGGCTATGATATCCGCAGCTGGATCCCGAAAATCATGTACGATATGCAGGATTCCCAGGTTACGGCAGAATCCGTCGGGGAAGAACTGACGGAGGCGGACCGCCGGAGATATCCGGGTTTTGCTTTTGACCGGTTTGCAAACCGGGAGACGGAGGAAGAAGGTTTTGTGCCGGGAATCGCACCGGAGTATTTCCGGATCGGCGGATTGTTCAAGGATCCTAACTGGGGAGGCGCCTGTGTGATGACTCCCTGGTATTATTACATGGAATACGGTGACGAGGAAATCCTGCGGCAGAATTTCACAATGATGCAGGCCTATGTGGCTCATCTGGAGCGGCAGTCCGTGAACGGTGTGCTGAAAGGGTATGCCCAGATGGGGGAGTGGGGGCAGCTGCATGAAAATACACCGGTGTCTCTTGTGGCGACCTGTGCTTTTTATCTCCAGGCTATAACCATGGCAGAAATTGCGGATGTTCTGGACGAACAGGAAGCTAAAGGACATTATCTGGAAATGGCGGAGCGGATAAGGGCCGGTTTTTATGGAGACAGGGAATGCTGGCAACCTGAAGAGGAAAGTTATGGAAACAAAAGCCAGGCCAGCTATGGCTGTGTTCTGTTTTCCGGTATAGGGAAGCCGGAGAATAGGGAAGAAGCCCTGCGCGGCCTGCTGAAGGCGGTGGCCGCACGGGAGGATCATCTCTCCTGCGGGGAAGTGGGACTGAAACAGGTATTTCATGCGCTGGCCTCCTATGGGGAAAATGAGACGGTTTACCGCATGGTCATGAACCCCACAGCTCCCAGCTACAGGCATCATGTGGAGCAGGGGCTTACCACATTGCCGGAATACTGGAACTATACCGAGCTGTGGAACGGGCTGGGACGTTCCCGAAACCACGCCATGATGGGCCATGTGAAGGAGTGGCTGTGCCGGTCCGTGCTGGGGATCATGCCCCTGGAACCGGGATATCGCCGGCTCAGGATCCGCCCATGGCTGCATGCAAAGATAAACCGGGTGGAAGGCTCCCTTTTTACCGTACGGGGGAACGTCAGGCTGGAATGCCGCAGGGAGGGGAATTCGCTTATTATGCGTACGGATATCCCTGTCGGAGCGCAGGCGGATGTCTGCCTGCCTTATGAGGAAGGGAAATGCTGTTATCTGGACGGGGAGGAATTCCGGGGATATGAAAAAACAGGTGACGGTTATCTGACAGTTTCCGGTGTGCCGTCCGGGAGCTACAGGTGGGAAGTCAAATACCCCGCCGCAGGCAACGAAGCATCAACCTTGATACACTGTGAACGTAACGAATGAAAGCAAGAAGCAGCGGCGGTACAATACGGGGCGGAAGCCGGCCGGGATGCGGACAGGAAGATCCGAAAGGAAAGAGCCCAAACAGGGACGTAGCGGCTCCTCCTCCCTGATACCTTTCAACAGATACCGCTTCCGTTCTTCGTCAAAGGCATCCCAGTGCGTACACAGCACACCTCCTATTTTTCCCGGATAATGCAGCTTTTCTGCGATATACTGCGCTTCCACCATGTAACCCGGCATATGACCCGCCTGATCCGGATCCATAAAAACAGACGGAAAAACGGAAAACCCCTCCTCCAGAAAGCGATCCACGGACGGATACCCATAGGGAGGACTGCCGGTATCATATATCTGATAGACGGTTCCGGGGAAGGGAAGGAACTGACGGCTCAGGAATATCTTTCCTTTCTGGAAGCCTCTTCCCGAGAGGGAATTACCCTCTATGCCATTGAAGGGAGGGATTCCAATCAGATCGATTTGATGCTGACACTGGACAAAGATGATATCTTGCTCTATCAGCCGTTTTTGGCCGGGCTCCAGGACCGGTTTACACAGCGATTCAGCATTACGGCCACCATAGGGTTCGGAACAATATATCCGCAGCTCAGTCTTGTTTCCATTTCCTACATGCAGGCGTCCCAGAAAATAAGAGGCCGGAGCCTCAAGGACGATGGAAAAAACCTGTACCATATGGAAGAGGATAACGGCAGCCGTTTCTATCAGCAGATACGAAACTACTTTCCCCGTTTCCGTTCATCTGCTCTATAATGAAGGATGAACTTCTCATGAAAGAGGAACACCGAAGCGCCAGGAATCCCTATCTATCGTAGAACGGATTCAGGATTATATTGACGGCAATCTGCAAAACCAGCAGCTTTCCATCACCGGCATGTCTCATGAATTCGGTGTATCCGCCTCCTATCTGTGCCGTATTTTTAAGGAAAAGTATGGGATTATCGTTCTGAAGTATATCAATACACAGCGGATCGGCTTGGCAAGCAGCTTTTGGTTGACACGGATCTCACTGTTGAAGCAATTGTAAAGGAAATAGGGTTCGTCAACTCCTCCAGCTTTATAAGAAAATTCAGCGGCGTTGTCGGCATTACTCCCGGAAAATACCGGGAAACCCGGCTTAGAAGCTGACTGAGTTCTGTCCTCGTCCAAAAGGGCGACAGTCCCGGAACCGGATCCCTCCGAACCGGGCTGCCGCCCTTCTTTATATCCTCCCATAAATACATTTACTCCACTTCGCATATGCTTTCACATAATCGATCCCATATTCTATTCTGGCTTTTATGTCGCTTTCAGCCAAAACCGTAAAAGAAAAAAGAATATCTTCTCCAATGGAAACAGCTGTTGGCCGCAGAATCCAGTCAGTGCTATCATTTTTTCCATACCACTTCTCTGCAAGATCCATTACGAGATCCGGATGGGTTTTGGAAATGTCATTCAGATTATTTGCCACACTTCTTCTGACATACAGGGAAGAATCGGTTTTTAAGTTTTCCAATATGGGGCCCGGTTCCCCTCTGTTTTTTTCCGCACAATGTGGTAGGGTGAGTACAAAAAAGGTTCTGTTGCCAAAGACAAAGAATACGAAAGCTGGATATCTATATGAACCGGGAAGGAATTTGTGAATTATGGGCATGCAATATGCCACATAACTTTGTGTACTGTTAGTGTTGTAAATAATTTTATTTGCATTGTGTTGACAGTGTAAATAAAAAGTGGCATAATATACACAAAGAGAAAGGAGGAAATTAAATGGCTCAAACAAATATCAATATCCGCATGGATGACAACTTAAAGCTACAATTCGACCGTCTTTGCAACGAACTCGGATTAAATATGACAACGGCTTTCAATATTTTTGCAAAAACAATGGTGCGGCAGCAAAGAATCCCGTTTGAGGTAGCTCTTGATGTTCCCAACGCCGAAACTTTAGCTGCGATTGATGACGTAAATCACGGGCGCAATCTTAGCAAGTCTTTCCATAGTGTTACGGAACTGATGGAGGACTTAAATGCTTGACGTAAGATATTCAACTAAATTTAAGAAGGATTATAAAACGATTATCAAACGTGGGTATAATCCTCAACTACTGCAAGATGTTTTAGAGATTTTATGCAGCGAACAGCCGTTGCCGCCCAAGTTTAAAGATCATAATCTAACCGGTAATTACGAAGGGCACAAAGAATGCCACATCACTGCTGACTGGTTGCTTATCTATAAAATTGAGCAGGAGATTTTGACCTTGTCATTAACCAGAACCGGAACCCACAGCGACTTGTTTTGAAACACGCCCCGAACCCATCACGGTCCGGGGCGCTTCTATACCGACGTTTAGATTGCCCTATCCAGTAAAGCGATGGAAAGATCTTTAACCGGAAAAGAGGGACGAAATACTATTGTAGATCAGATATTTATAGGCAGAAAACCGTGATTGCCACTGAGGTGGCAGTAGTGCTGGCCGCTACGACCCTGTTTGGGCTCTTTCCTTTTGGATCTTCCTGTCCGCATCCCGGCCGGCTTCCCTGTATTCATTTATTCATTTTATATACCGGATCCCCCGGATATCCGCCCTTGATCTTCTGCATTCCCCTCTGCACTGCATCTTTGGAATTTTTCCAGTCCGCATCCTTATTGCGGTAGTCAAATTTCTCTATCAGCCAGTCCACATCCCCCGAGACACGTTCCATGTTTTCTTCCATGAGATGTAATACCACCGGATAGAAGTCTTTTTTCTCCGCATCATTCAGATGGGAGTCCGCATGGCTGCATAAGTCGCCGAAATGGTGAAGGCAGAAGCCTTTGCTTTTTTTGAGTTTCTCCCTAAAGGCATCATCGTTTTTATATAGGTAGAAAAAGGTATCCATGTAGCGGGCGTATTCCTTTGTAAAAAAGTCGCAGATATAACAGGTTTTTTCTTTTTCCGCCACCCAGGAGGCAATGGGATTGGCTTCGGAGGGCTTTCCCTTCAGCTTGTCCATAAGGGAAGTTTTGCCCGGTGTAAAATGAGAAAACTGCTCCTTCATTTCCGCGATGAGCTTTTTGTAATGGGTCTTGAGGATCCAGCCGTTTCCAAGGGTGTTGCCGTAATCAAACATTTTCTTGTAATGTATCCGGCAGAAGCCGGCCTTGTCCGTGGCCTCCCTTGTGTCGCTTTCCATATAGGAAGCGCAGGAACCGAGTACGTAATCCATGATATCCTGCTCCACATTCCGTTCGATAAAACAGAAGGGGCATTCGTCCTCTGCATTCATGGCATCATTTAAAGGGATGGTATATAGTTTTTCTTTCATTTTCACTCTTCCTCCGGAATCCGTGTCTTTTATCTATTGTATCGGATCAGGTGAAAGATTACAATCAGAGTTTCCTGATGGGGGCGGCACTCACTTTTCATCTACACCCCCAGCCATATTTTTCGCCATTTCCCACAAAAAAATTAATACGCTTTCCACAAAATTTACCGTTGTTAACTATCGCCGGATATGGTACTATTTATGGAAAAGAATTTTTTGGGGAAAGCTACCCTGAAACGTGGGAAAAGACAGGAGAGGAGAGAAAGACTTGAGCACAAAGGAACAAAAAGGTAAAGTTGATGCGGATTATTCTCTGATGCCCGTTCCGGGGCATGCCCGCCGGAATATCGTGACGATGTTCATGATTATGCTGGGGTTCACTTTTTTTTCGGCAAGCATGTGGACCGGCCAGGAGCTGGGGGCCGGACTTGATTTCAATGGTTTTATCGGATCGTTGCTGCTGGGCGGCGCAATTCTTGGTATTTATACGGCATTACTGGCCTATGTTGGCTGTAAAACCGGATTGTCCATGGATTTGCTGGCCCAGCATTCTTTTGGTAAAAAGGGGTCTTACCTGCCTTCCGCGCTGATCAGCTTCACACAGATAGGATGGTTCGGCGTGGGCGTGGCAATGTTCGCTATCCCTGTTGCCAGGCTCCTCGCACCGGATAAGCCATGGATGGTGCCGCTGCTTGTGGCTGCCGCCGGGATCTGTATGACGGGATCCGCTTTTTTCGGAATCCGGGCCATGACTATCGTCAGCTATATTTCCGTCCCTCTGATCGCCATGCTGGGAATTGCGGCTATGGTTATTGCCGTGCGCACGGGCGACGCCAGCCTGACGGATAAATTTGCGGAAAGCCAGGGGCTGAGTATGATAACCGGCGCAGGCATGGTTATCGGTTCCTTCGTCAGCGGCGGTACGGCCACCCCGAATTTTGCCCGTTTTGCCAAGACGCCGGGGGCGGCTGTCTGGACGACCATAATCGCCTTTTTCCTGGGCAACAGCCTGATGTTCTCCTTCGGCGCCTTCAGCGGGGTGTATGTGGGCGGAAACGATATTTTTGAGGTTATGATCGCGCTGAACCTCACCGTATTTGCTATCATTGTACTGGGGCTGAATATCTGGACAACCAATGACAACGCGCTGTATTCCGCAGGGCTTGGCCTGTCCAACATTACGAAGATCAAGAAAAGCCCGCTGGTTCTGATTTCCGGTGCGCTGGGGACCATTACCGCCATCTGGCTGTACAACAATTTTACCGGCTGGCTGAACATCCTTAACTGCACCCTGCCTCCGGTTGGGGCGATTCTCATTCTGGGATTCTTCTGCCATAAGGCGGATTATGCACAGGATAAGGAAAATACGCTGGAGGTGAACTGGTTTGCCATTGCGGGCGTAGTACTGGGCGCGGTGGTTGCCAATGTGGTACCTTTTGGAATCGCGTCCATTAACGGCATGGCTGTGGCCTGTATCTGTTATCTGGCGGGAGAAGCGGTAAATAGGAAAGGAAACTGACAAATGCTGATTACAAATATTCATCTGGAGAACGGGGAGGACTGTACGGATATCCGGGTATCGGACGGTGTTTTTGAAACAATCGCGCAGGGGCTTTCGGCGCTGCCGGGAGAAGAGGTTATCGACGGGACCGGCTGCATGATCCTGCCTCCTTTTATTGAGTCCCATGTGCATCTGGATACCTGTCTGACCGCGGGGGATCCGGAATGGAACATGTCCGGTACTTTGTTTGAAGGAATCGAGTGCTGGAGTAAAAGAAAAGAGAAGCTTACCAGACAGGATGTAAAGGATCGTGCAGGAAAAGCTATCCGTATGCAGGCGGCAAACGGGGTTCAGTTTGTAAGGACCCATGTGGATGTGACGGATCCCACACTGGTGGCTATGGAGGCCATGCTGGAGCTTCGGGAGGAACTGAAGGACGAAATTACCATTCAGGTGGTTGCGTTTCCCCAGGAAGGCATTTTGAGCTATCCCCATGGAAAAGAACTGATGGAAAATGCGGTAAAGATGGGTGCCGACTGTGTGGGCGCCATCCCCCATTTTGAGTTTACGCGGGAATACAGCGTGGAATCCCTGAATTTTGCCATGGATCTGGCATACCGGTATGACCGGCTGGTGGATGTGCACTGTGATGAAATCGATGACGAGGCCTCCAGAGGGCTGGAAACGCTGGCGGCAAGGGCCTATGAGATGGAACTGTCTGATAAAGTTACGGCAAGCCATACCACGGCTATGCATTCCTATAATAATGCTTATGTGAACCGGCTGATGCGCCTGTTAAAAATGAGCCGGATCAATTTTGTGGCAAATCCGCTGGTGAATACCCATCTGCAGGGACGGGCGGATACCTATCCCAAACGCCGGGGGGTCACAAGAGTGAAGGAACTGCTGGAGGCCGGGCTGAATGTATCCTTTGGTCATGATGATGTTTTTGACCCCTGGTACCCGCTGGGAACCGGGAATATGCGGGATACGGTGTTCATGGGCCTGCATGTATGCCAGATGATGGGTTATGAGGACATCATGAATTCCTATAAGCTCATTACCTATAATGCCGCCAAAACCCTGCATTTGGGAGGCAGCTATGGAATCCGGGAAAAAAATCCGGCGGATTTCATTATTCTTAACGGGGATAACTTTTACAACGTCCTGAACAAAAAGAGTGAAATCCTCTATTCCTTCCGAAAGGGGAAATTGCTGACAAAAACCATTCCGGCACAGACGGAAATCTGTTTTTGACACCGCACCAGTCAAAGAGCCAAAGCGGCTTTTGAATAATCAAATGTAACGTAAATTTACTTATGAGGAGGAAATGTAATTATGGGTGAAAAGACCACGAGGCAAAAGCTGATTCTGGGCATTCAGCATACCCTGGCCATGTTCGGCGCCACCGTACTGGTTCCGGCATTGACAGGGCTGAATACCTCGATCACACTGTTCTGTGCCGGCCTGGGCACATTGCTGTTCCACTGGATCACAAAGAAAAAGGTGCCCGTTTTCCTGGGCTCCAGCTTCGCTTTTATGGCAGGTATCATGGCAATTATCGGGGACTCCAGAATGGGAGATCCCGATTTCCTGGACAAGCTGGCGGCCGTGAAAGGCGCGCTGATTATTGCCGGTCTTGTTTATGTACTTTTTGCCGGCCTGATTAAGATTTTCGGATATGAAAAGGTAAATAAACTGCTGCCCCCTATCGTAACGGGTCCGATCATCATTGTCATCGGGCTGCGTCTGAGCAGCACGGCAATTAACAGTGCATTTTATTATAACGGAGAATTCAGCCTGAAGGCTGTACTGGTTACGGTAGTGATTCTCACCGTGGTAATCTGTGTTTCCATTTTTGCAAAGGGTATCTTTAACCTGATGCCTATCCTGTTCGCCATCATTGCGGGCTATCTGGTCTGCCTGCCCCTTGGCTTCTGTGATTTCACCGCTGTCAGGGAGGCTCATTTCCTTTCCTTTATGGACAAGGATATCGTATCCCAGCTGCTTTGCATCCCGCAGTTCAAACCGGATGCTATCCTGGCTATTGCGCCTATCGCGCTGGTAACCATGATTGAACACGTGGGGGATATTACCACCAACGGTGCCGTTGTTGGCAAGAACTTCATGGTGGATCCCGGCGTTCACAGGACAATCCTGGGAGACGGCCTTGCCACCGCCCTGGCCGGTATCCTGGGCGGACCCGCCAACACTACCTACGGGGAAAACACAGGTGTCCTCGCCGTGACCAAGGTATATGACCCTTCCGTAATCCGCATTGCGGCGGTATTTGCCATGATTCTCGGTATTTTCGGTAAATTCGGAGGCTTTATTACCAGTATTCCTTCCCCGGTTACCGGCGGTATCAGTATCGTGCTCTACGGTATGATTTCCGCGGTAGGCGTGCGTATCCTCATTAATTCCCGGCTGAACTTCGGCAACAGCCGTAACCTGCTGGTGGCTGCGATCATCCTTGTCCTGGGTATCGGCTGTGACAGCATCCCGGTATACGGAGCCGTTACCATTTCCGGCCTGGCCCTGGCAGCCGTGGTGGGAATTATTCTGGCATTTATTCTTCCGGAAGGCGAGGACAGCGTGCTGAGTTAAGTAAACGTCCTGCATACGGAACTTTCTCCTGCGTTAAGAGCGGGAAAAGGATATAGAGCAGTCAAAAACCCCGCCGATGATGGCGGGGTTTTTGACTTGAACATTTCCCGGCTTATCCTGGCAGCCTGCCATCCGACACTGTATTCTGCGGCACGGATTTTTTTCATTTCTTCTTCTTCGTTATATTCAAAAATCGACATAGCTATAACCTCCGCCCTTTGTGCGGCTAAAAACTCATTCCAGATCCAGTGAGGTCACTTTCTTTTCAGATGCATCCGACGAAAGCGGGTTGCCTTTTTAGAATTCACACGATATCCTACTGCAATTATCGCATCCAAATTGTAGCATTTTACCTTTCGAGTGACATCACGTGTCCCTTCTCTTTGAACTACCGAGAAAATCTCGGTAGTTGCCGTCTCATCTAATTCTTCTTCATGAAATATATTTTTCAAGTGCAGAGAAATGTTATCTGTGCTGCAATCAAACAACTCTGCCATGACTTTTTGCGATAGCCAAAATGTCTCATCCTTATAATAGACACTAACACAAATATTTGTGTTATCTACCTGATATAGTACAATTTCATGTTCACTATTCATATAGTTTATTATTCCTCTCGCTATGTTAAGACTCAAGCAAGTCATTACCAATCATATTTTCGGGCCTAACAAACAACCCCTCAACTTCCAACCGGAATACAGTATCCTTGTGATTTCTTACGACATATCGTTCTTTTTGTGTTTCGCCCATTAACTGCTCCTTTCTTTTGCAATGGTTGCAGGAAGCAGCGGAAAGGGAATGCCATATTTCCTTTTCTTCCAGATGGCTCCTGCCTGTTTCAATGGATTATAAGCATAGAGTCTCTGAATAGAAATAGAAGAAAGACGGCAAAAAGCCCAGATTCACAGAAGTTTATGCTTATGTTCAGCCTATCACAAAACTGTCTGAAATACAATAATATTTTTAACTGTTTATGAGCATCCAAAATTACAAAATGTTCCGCAATGTACAAAATGTTCCGGAAAGCCTGGAAGAACATTTTGTGCGCCGGAGAATTTTCTGGCAGTTGAAAAGGCAGGCAGAGGCGCTTTATACTGGGGCCAGTCAAACGGGTATCCCAAACCGAAGGAATACGGAAAAAAGAGGATGTCTGTCAAAAGGATTGGAGGATCATTATGAAAGAGAGGACGGCGGTCTTTTGGGACAGGCCAAAGGGATCCGGAGAAAAAAAGAAATACGGAAGAGGGGTCATAAAGGAAAACCTGCAGATTTACGGCCTGATGCTTCCCACACTGATACTGATACTTATTTTTTGTTACATACCTATGTACGGGCTGGTCATTGCTTTTCAGGATTATGTTCCGGGAGCGCCGTTTTTAGGAGAAGGAGTGAAATGGGTCGGCCTGAGATGGTTTGATAAATTCATTTCCGGCCACTATTTTTCCAGGCTGATTAAAAATACCCTGATACTGAGCGGCCTGAATCTTTTATTTGGTTTTACAGCTCCTATTTTCTTTGCGCTGCTGCTGGATCAAATCAAGCATACCCGTTTTAAAAAGTTTATCCAGACGGCCAGCTATATGCCTTACTTCATTTCCACGGTGGTGGTTGCCGGGATGGTTATTTCCTTTATTGATACGGACGGGATTGTAACCAACCTTCTTACGGTAATGGGTTTTGACCGGAAAAATTATCATGTGGATCCCGCCGCTTTTCCCTGGCTGTATACCATAACCAATGTATGGAAAAATTTCGGATTCGGAAGTATTTTGTATTGCTCCATTATTTCTTCCATCGATCCCGGGCTTTATGAGGCGGCAAAGCTGGACGGCGCCAACCGCTGGCAGCAGATATGGCATGTTACCATACCCGGTCTGCAGGCGGTAATCGCCATCAACCTGATCACGACGGTGGGCGCTATCCTTGCAACCAACTCGGAACTGATATTGCTGCTGTATACACCGGCCACTTATGATGTGGCGGATGTTATCGGGACCTATACCTACCGGCTTGGTATTCTGGAGGGACAATACAGCTACACGACGGCAGCAGGGCTTTTTACGGCAATTATCGGTTTCGCTTTTACCTATGCGGCGAATAAAATCAGCAATAAGCTGACGGGCTTCGGTCTGTGGTAGAAAGGGGAGAAAGGAGTAAGGATGAAAAAGCAGAATAAAAACAAAATCAAAGAGGGGAACCAGGCCGTAACCGCCGTCCTGTATATTCTGGCCGCCGTCGCCGCCCTTATTACTCTCTATCCTATGTATTATGTCCTGATTTTATCCCTGAGTGACCCGGCTTATGCCGCTACCATGCGGGTTTACCTGTTGCCGAAGGGCTTCAATCTCTCCGCCTTTGAAGTTCTGATTACCGACACCAAGATGTGGAGGGCCTATACCAATACTATCCTGTACGTGCTTCCCACCACCGTACTCATGATTGCCACAAGTACGGTAGTGGCGTTTGGCCTGAATTATAAAAAATTGATAGGAAGAAAATTCTTAACCATGTTTCTCCTGATACCTATGTATTTTGCAGGAGGCACTATTCCTTCTTTCCTTCTGATGGTGAAGCTGGGGTTATATGACAACCCCCTTTCCCAGATTATTCCGGCCTGCTTCTCCATATGGAACATTATCCTGGTAAAGGCATATTTTCGTTCCATACCGGAATCCCTTACGGAGGCGGCCAGGATTGACGGAGCCAGTTTGGTGCAGGTGCTTCTCAAGGTATTTGTTCCTTTGGGAAAACCCATTTTTGCGGTGCTCGCCGTTTATACGATTGTAGGTGTCTGGAACAGCTGGTTTTCCGCCATGCTTTACCTGCCTCACACACAGTGGCAGCCTCTGCAGATGTACCTGCGCAGGATATTGGTGGAATCCAAGCAGACCCTCACCCAGGTGATGGATGCGGCGACGGCCAAGGAACTGGCGATGAGACAGCTCTCCAATGCCCAGCTGAAATATGCCATGATTATATTTACCACACTACCCGTATTATGTACCTATCCTTTCTTCCAGAAATATTTTGTAAAAGGAATGGTATTGGGCTCTTTGAAAGAATAACCAATTAAATTTAATAAACGAAGGAGGCAGTTATGCGAAGAACAAAGAATTTACACAAGGTATGGGCGGCAGTTTTAGCAGCAGCGATGATTGCAGGCACACTGACAGGGTGCCGGAAAGAGACAGCGGTACAATCCGGGGAAACCGGTACGGCAGGGACGCAGGATGCAGACCGGAACGGGGAAGAGCTGGCGGCCATCACAATTCTGGGGGTGGACAACAAAGCGACGGATGATTCCGGTAATGCGGTTTATCTGTCGGATTGGGTAAACGGGGACAGCAAAATGTGGCAGCGGCTGACGTCGGATCTGGCAGAAAGGGGAATCCGTCTGGAGCTGGATTTAATCCCGGAGGATCAGTATGAAACAGTGGTTCAAACCCAGATTGCGGCGGGCCTTACCTGTGATATTGTTAATATTAATGGAAGTACAAGCAATAAAAGAACGGTGGATTATAAAACGCTGATGAATTTGGTTAACCAGGGCAAACTGGTTGCCCTGAATGATATCTGGAATAATTATTCTGACGGAACAGCCAGGGAATTTTTTACCAACGGTGTGGGAGCGGAAGTTGAGAAACTCAATACGATGGAGGACGGAAATATTTATTGGCTTTCCGCCTGCACGGTGGGTGATTACAACGGGGAGGTATGGGGCGGTTTTACCGGGCCTATGATACGGAAGGACTGGCTGGACAAGCTGGAGCTGGAAATGCCGGAGACCACGGAGGAGCTGTTTCAAGTGCTGACCGCCTTCCAGGCACAGGATGCCAATGAAAACGGGGAGCCGGATGAAATTGTTGCGGTGGATTATAATACCTTCGGTAACGGGATTGCACAGTTTTTCGGGCTGGGAACCCAAGCCTGCTTTGTGGATTATGAAACCGGCAAGGCAACAAGCCCCTGGTATCAGGATGGGGTAAAGGATTATATCACTTTTATGAAGAAGCTCTGCGATGCCGGACTTTTGGAAACATCAGGCCAGGGAAACGAAAAAAAGGCGGAGAACAAAGTCTCCATGATAAGCAGTTGGTGGATTTCCACCTGGGATGAACCGGGGGTTATTGTAAAGGAAGGACAGGCGGCGCCTTACTTCGTGGGGACGCTGTGTACCGGTGTAGAAGGCATCGATCCTCTTGTTACCAGACAGAACGGCATACAAAAAGGAACCTATGAATTTGCCGTAACTTCCAATGCAGATAAAGAAGCGGTAGGCCGGCTTCTTGATTATCTGGCCAGCGAAGAGTACAGCGTGCTTTCCGAGTTCGGCATTGAAGGCTATACCTATGAAATAACGGAGGATGGCAAGAAAAAGAAGCTGCCGGCCAATGATATCAGTGAAGTGCAGATTATGTCAAAGCTGCCTGCTCTATGGGTCAATAATTCCATCCTTCCCCGGGTGGAGGTGACGGACAGGGCCCAGGAATTGATTACCTGTGCACAGGCCGGCCTTACCATGGGCTATCCGGACACCGGGTTTGAAGAGAAGGCCGCAGTGATTCGGGATATTTATGAGAACGAGGATAAATACAGCTTTGCCATGATGGACACGGAGGCCAATCTGGCAGCCGCAACAGAAGAAGAGACAGAAAGAATGACTGAAATCAAAGCAGATTTTGATACCTATTACCAGGAATTGCTTACCAAGCTGATTCTGGGACAAGCTTCTCTGGAGGACTGGGATACGTATATCAGCGATATGAAAGCGCTTGGGCTGGATGAACTGATAACCATTACACAGGAAAGATATACAAGAGCCCGGCAGTAGGTTTTGCTGGAAAAATTGAACGCCGGAGCGGAGTACGGGTAACAGTCCAGGTTACTATTCACGGTTCAGACCTGTCTGGATTGTTCTGGATTCGGATTCGTTGTACTTCATCCGGCGTATGTGTATAATAGCTGTATCAATTGGGGGATGGTGGGTTATGTTGGGGGTTGGCAAGAATAAATTTTTCAAAACTCTTTTTTTGACATTTTTTCTGCTTATGGCGGCGCTGATACTTGTTTTTTATGGAATTATTTCTTATCAGCTGGAAAGAGGGAGACAGGCATCCGTGGAGCAGGAACTTTTGCGTAAAGTGGAACGGATGACGCAGGTTATTGATGAAAAATTTTCCACGGTGGATATGATTGCCACCCAGATAGCGTCCAGCAGCTGGATCCGCTATGCCGGGGCGCAGTCTGCTATTTTGTATTCCCGGATGGATACTTTAAAAAAGCAGGAAATTTCCCAGACCATAGGGAATGCGAATGATATCCTCAAAATCGCCAAATCCACTGCAATACTTTTTCCCCGCAAGAATATGGCTATAGACAGGGTATCCTTCTGGGAATGCGAACGATACCTGAATTCCGTAGATTTGTACCCCCGGCTCCTTTATAATCTGCAGACGGCACTGGAAGGAAATTACAGTACACAGGTGCTGTATACGGACGATAAGGTGAAAGCGGGATATGGTAATTTTATCATTGTGAAACAGCTGAAATACGATGACAAGCCGAGCCAGATCCTGTTTGTATATGTGGATGGCAGACTGTTTGAAAAATTTATTAAAAATAATGTTTCAGATACGCTTCATTTTGTTCTTACTTTTGACGGGAACCCTGTTTATGAGTGGAATAACGGGAATGTAAAAGAGTCCGGGGAACAGATTTACGCTAAGACCGTGCCCTCGGGGATGTACCGTTGGACTTATGAGTTTACGGTGGATATGAGTTATCTTAACAGCGGAAACCAGACGGCTTATTTCATGCTTTTGGGCTGTGCGGGCTTTTTAATTCTTGCATTCGCAGCCTCTTACCTTCTGGCAAGGCTGACCCACAGGCCGGTCAGCATACTGGCGGAGCGGTTCGGAATGAAGAAGCCCCACCGCATTTACGGGCTTGAGGATATTGAAAAATCCTATCTGGAGTTGAATAACGAAAAAGAAGGGATGGAATCCCTGGCCAATCAATATTATGAAATCGGAAAGGATGATTTTCTGGGCGGCCTGCTGGCGGGAACCTGTGAGAAGGAAAAAATAAAAGAGCATATAAGGCAGTACCATCTGGATTTTACGGAGGATATGGCTTATCTTGCGGTTTTGTTTCCGTTTTGGGAAGAGGATAGGCAGAAGGCGTTTATAAGGGCTTTGCTGCAGCTTCAGATGGATTGCTGCAGGGACGGATTTCCTGTGGCGATGTATCATACCCAGGGCATGTATTATCTGATCCTTCCTTCCGCCCAGGGAAAGGATGCCCTGCGGGGAAAAGCGGAGCAGCTGTGCATCATGGTGGATGAGCTGCTTCCGGATATGGATGTGGAATTATATTTCGGACAGCCCCATCATGGATTCCAGGGAATTCACAGGTCCTATGAGGAAGCGAGGGAAAAAATGCTGGGAGGAAATGATCCGGACAGGGTTCGGTATTACTACCCGCTGGAACTGGAAATAAAAATTATTAATTATATGAGGATTGGGAATTTTGAAGAAGCGGAGGAAATCTGCGGGCAGATCCGGCAAGAAAACGAGAAAAGACGGCTGCTTCCCGGCGAAGCGGGAAAGGTGACAGGCTTGCTTTTTGAGGTATTTTACCGGTTTGCCATGGATATGCAGAACACGCTGCCAAGAGACGCCTGTGGATATGGGGAGGCGGAGGAAGCACAGGATGTGGATAAGATGTGGGATTCGCTTCTTATGATTCTGGCCGGACTGAAGGAGGAGTATTATAAAAACCGGAATCTGAAATCTCTGGGTTATGATATTGTGGAGTATGTCAAAGCACATTTTACTTCTTCAGGCCTTTCCCAGCAGGATATTGCCGATTATTTTAAGGTGTCCAGACCTACCGTTTCCAAGGTTTTTAAAGAGACGATGAAAATGAATTTTATCGATTACCTGCACAGGCTCCGTGTGGAGCGTGCCAAGCAGCTGTTTGAGCAGGAAGATTACGATGTGCCTGCTGTGGCGCAGCTTTGCGGGTATGAAAATGAAATCACATTTAAGAGGGCGTTCGTGAAACATGAAGGAATGACGCCCCGTGAATATGTGAAAATGAAAAGCAGGAGAAAAGCGGAATGAAAAAAATAAAAGCGGCGGGTCTTTCCCTGAAGGGCGGCTATTATAAAGAAGGAAACTGGTACGACATACCGCAGGAGTACGTAACGGAAACCGGGTTTTTCTATAAAACAGAAGAGGCGTCTTATTCCCTGCGGCTAACGGAAACGGAATACGGTTATGATTACCGGCTGGAAGAAAAGGCAACCTTTGAAACCCGACTGCGCTTTTGGCTTGAGGGAGAGGAAAAGGAAGGCTTTCATGTAATTCCATGTAATCTTTACGGGGACAATAATATTGACCGGGTAAAGCCGGGAGAATTCCCCAGCCTGACAAGCCGTTATCCGGGGACAAGGTTCTGTTCCCCTTTTTGGGCATTCCGGGCGGACAGGGCGGCAATGCCTCTTACGGCAATGACGTTGGGAGAGTTAGCTGTGGGGATTGCCATCGATCCTTACTGTAATGTGCCGGGCGGCCATATCCATAATGGAATAGAGGCGGGCCTGCCGTCACTGGTGGGAGTTTCCCTGGGATACGAAAATTTTCCCGTCACCTTTGTGGATAAGACAAACGCGGGGGAGCCGACTGCGGAATCCGCCGCGGAGGCGGAAGCCGGCGGTTCCATTTACCTGTATTCAAACGGCGGGAAAGAAGGAATCCATCTTATGATACGGGAGGAGTACGGTAAAAAGCATGAGAGAGCGGTATTTAAAAAGAACTTCCGGGAAGCGGCCGCAGCGATGGTGGATGCGTTTACCGGGCTGAACTGGAATGAGGAATGGCAGGCATATACGGATATGTCCTGTAAGCCTTCAGAAAATACCTTACTGAAAGCCTGGCGTCCGGTATATGAAATCGGCTGGACAGGTATCGGTGAGCTTGCCTGCCCTCTGGTTGCGGCCAGGGAACTGCTGCAGCTTCCCGAAAGCGCTTTCGGGAAGGCGAAAACAGGGGAGGCATTGATCGAACAGGTAGTGGGAGCCTATAATCCGGTTTCCGGCCTGCTGAATGATTTGGTAGCCCCCGTTGATTCCTCCGGCTCTCTGGTAAACGGATGGTGGATTTGGTATCACATCGCCTCAGACTGCCATTGCGCTTATAACAATGGGAAGGCTGTCCATGAAATCCTGAAAACCATCTGTTTTCTGAAAGACAGAGGAAAGCCATATCCCGTCCACTGGCTTGATACTTGCTTAAAGGTGCTAAATACCATCAGTACGCTGCAGGCAGAAGATGGAAATTATGGTTATACGTACAGTACGGAGGAGAAAAAGGTGCTGGACTGGGACGGCTTTGCCGGCTGCTGGTTCCTTCCCTGTATGGCTTATGCGTATTCCCTGACAGGACAGGAGGCTTATCTGGAAAGCGCCCGGAAAGCGGAAGGCTTCTACCGGAAGTATGTAAGGGATCTCAATTGCTACGGGACGCCTATGGATACCTGGAAGGCCGTGGATGAGGAAGGCAATCTGGCCTTTATCCGGGGAACCAGGCTGCTTCATGAAATAACCGGAGAAAAAGAGTACCTGAAGGATTTGGAAAGCGGCGCGCAGTACGAATATTTGTGGAGGTACGGTTATCGGACAAGACCGGAATATGCCCCGGTAAAAACCGGCTGGAATTCCTGCGGAGGTTCCGTTACCAGCATTTCCAATCCCCACATCCATCCCATGGGTGTGATCGTGGACGATGATCTGCGATACCTGGCGGATAAGACGGGGGATCCCTACCACCAGTCCAGGGCGGATGACAGCACCGCCTGGATGATGCAGAATCTGGAATGTTATCCGGAAAAAACCGGATACGGCAGATATGGGGTGGTATCGGAACGGTGGTGCCCCAGTGACGGGCTGGTAACGGAAAGGGACAGCGACGGCACGCCTTATGCCTCCTGGTTCACTTATAATATGTGGTCTGCGGCCAACATCCTGGAGGCCCTGACCGATATCATCGGCAGGGATATGTGAATATTTGAAAGCCTGCCCAAGCAGGCGGATGGGAGCTGAATATGAAGATACAGCAATTGCATCAACACTGGCAGATGAAGATGGAGGGAGAGGATACCTGGCTGCCGGCCAAAGTCCCCGGTTCTATTTACCAGGATTTAATCGATGGGGGAAGGCTGGAAGATCCCTACTGGAGGGATAATGAGAAGAAAGCACTGGCTATTATGGAAAATCATTTTATATACCGGTGTACATTCCGAAAAGGGGAGAATACCTATACGAAAGCCTTTCTCCGGTTCGACAGCCTGGATACCCTGACGGAAATCCATCTTAATGGGAAACTGCTGGGAAATACGGAAAACATGCACCGTATTTATGAGTATGATGTTACCGGGATTCTGAAGGAGGATAACCTGCTGGAAATCCATTTTTACCCGGCCGTTGCCTATATCCGGGAGCGCCAGGAAACGATCCGGGCGGAAGGCTGTATTGATGCCATGGATGGGTTTGCCCACATAAGGAAAGCGCATTCCATGTTCGGGTGGGACTGGGGCCCCAGGATCCCGGACGGGGGGATTCTTAGGGATGTGACCATATCCTATAGGGATGCCGCCTGGATTGAAGAGGTCCATATCAGGCAGAAACATGAGGAAGGGCGCGTCTGTCTGAATCTATCGGTGAAAACCGGGAAAAGCGGCAGGGATGAGATGCCCTTGTCCTATCACGCCCGGATAACAGCCCCGGACGGCGGGCAGATCGATGCGGCAGACTCTCCTGGAGAACTTGCGATAGAGAAGCCTATGCTCTGGTGGCCCAACGGCTTGGGAAGCCCTAACCTCTATGAGGTGGAAATCCGGTTGTTTTCGGGGGAATATCTTCTGGATACCTGGAAAAAAAGGATCGGCCTGCGCACCATAACCATTTGCAGGGAAAAGGATGCTTATGGGGAAAGCTTTGCCACAGAAATCAACGGGCAGCAGGTTTTTGCAATGGGAGCGGATTATATTCCCCAGGATAATATTTTTGGCCGCATTCAGGAGGAAAGAACCAGAAAGCTGCTGGAAAGCTGCGTTATGGCCAACTTCAACACCATCCGTGTCTGGGGAGGCGGGTATTACCCGGAGGATTCTTTTCTGGATCTTTGTGATGAAATGGGACTTATGGTCTGGCAGGATTTCATGTTTGCCTGCGCGGTTTATGAGCTGACGGATGCGTTTGAGGAGAATATCCGGGCGGAATTCATCGACAATATCCGGAGAATACGCCACCATGCCTGCCTTGCGCTTTGGTGCGGAAATAATGAAATGGAAATGTTTGTGGCCGGCGGAGGATGGGGAAATACACCCAAACAGATGAGTGATTATTTTAAGATGTATAAATATATTATCCCCAAGCTGCTGAAGGAATACGATCCGGATACCTTTTACTGGCCGGCAAGCCCTTCTTCCGGCGGCGGTTTTGACGATCCCAATTCTTATGACAGGGGAGATGTGCATTATTGGGACGTGTGGCATGGGGGAAAGCCCATTACGGAGTTCCGTAAATTCTATTTCCGCTATCTTTCCGAATTCGGGTTCCAGTCCTTTCCGGCGATGAAAACGGTGGAAAGCTTTACCCTGCCGGGAGACAGGAATATTTTTTCTTATGTCATGGAGAAGCACCAGAGAAATAATTCCGCAAACGGGAAAATCATGACATATATGGGGCAGGAATACCTTTATCCTGCCAAATTTGAACACCTGCTGTATGCCTCCCAGCTTCTTCAGGCCGAAGCCGTAAAAAACGGGGTGGAGCATCTGCGCAGGCACAGGGGCCGGTGCATGGGAGCCATTTACTGGCAGCTGAACGATATCTGGCCGGGAGCCTCCTGGTCCTCTATTGATTATTATGGAAGGTGGAAAGCCCTGCATTATTACGCAAAGAGATTTTTTGCTCCGGTTCTCCTGTCCTGTGAAGAAGAAAGCCGGATGACCCAGGAAAGAAATATCAATGCGGAGAAGCCGGATTTTAATAAGTCTGTTAAATTCAATGTTTCCAACGAAACTTTTGAAGAAAAGCAGGTGGAGATCATCTGGTCGGTGCGAAGCGCTGACGGCAGGGAGAAAAGCAGGGAAAGCGTAACGCTGTCGGTACCGTCTTTTTCCGCAGCCTGGACCCAAAAATGGGAGCTTCCCCTGCTGGATGCGGCAAGGGAATATGTAAGTTATTCTCTTGTGGATATAGCCCCTTTGTCTGAACCTAAGGATGGTCCGCTAAGCGCGGCAAACGTTGTTTCAAATGGCAGTGTATTATTCACTATGCCCAAATATTTTGAATTTGAGGATCCTCAATTAACGGTAAGCTGCAGCGAAGAAATGATAACAGTACAGTCCAGGTGCTATGCCAGGGGCGTAGAGATTCAAAATGAAAACGAGGATCTGATTTTATCTGACAATTATTTTGATATGGACGGCGGAGAAAAAACCGTACGGATACTTTCCGGAACCCCGCAGGGGCTGAAGGTAAGAAGCGTTTATGACATCCGCTGAAGCCGGACATTTCTATGCTGTCCGCCGGTCCGGCGGCAAGATCACAGAGTGTGTATCCCGCAGGAGAATGTCCGTTGCGGTCAAGAGAACCGTTTCCTCCATTGCTATAATAAAAGAACAAATCCGGGGACGCAAAATTCACGTTCCCACCTACATGGAGGAAAATATGGATCAAAAAAATGAAATCCAACGGCATTTACAAGCCCTGTGCGAAGAAATCGGCCCGCGTCCCACCGGCTCACAGGCAAACCGGGACGCGGTTTCTTATGCCCGCAGGCAATTCGAAGCCTATGGCCTCACCACGCAGCTGCAGGAATTTGACTGCATGGACTGGAGCAGGAACGGGGGTACTCTAAAGGCAGAGGGAAAGGAGATCCCTGTGATGCCCGCGCCTTATTCCAAAGGCTGCGGGGTACAGGGGGAAATCATCCGGGCAGGTTCTCTGGAAGAACTGCGGAAAGCCCCGCTATCCGGAAAAATTGTATTGCTTTGTGACGGACTGGCATCCGAACCGTTCATGCCCAAAAGCTTTGTTTTCTGGAATCCGGATGAGCATAAGGAAATCATTTCCCTTTTGGAAAACGGCGGTGCGCTGGCGGTTCTTACCGTAAGCCTTTCCGCCGGACAGTATCTGCCTATCATTGAGGATGGGGATTTTGAACTGCCCTGCGGGATTGTCCTGCCGGAAAATCTTCCCCTGCTTGACAGCGGTATCCGGGCGGTATTGAAGCTGGATGCGGAAAGAAAAGCGGCGAAGGGGGCAAATGTGATTGCTTCCTATGGAAGCGGCGCGCATAAGGTCTGCTTTTCCGCCCATATTGATACCGGCAACATGACGCCGGGCGCTTTGGATAATGCCTCCGGGACGGCGGTACTGCTTGCCATGGCTTCACAGCTGCAGGGAAAAACGTATCCGTACCGGCTGGAGTTCGTCCTTTTTAACGGAGAAGATTATTACTCTACGCCGGGGGAAATGGCATATCTGGCTTCCCATTTATCCAGGCCGGAGGATTATGTCTGTGCATTTAATGTGGATGGGGCGGGGCTGAAAGGGAAGGATATTACCTATTCGTTTTATGAATGTCCTGAAAAGCTGAGCAGCAGTATAAGAAGCTTTGCATCCCGTTTGGAAGGTTTTTCAGAAACCGAGCCGTGGCCGCAGGGGGATCACACCCTGTTTTCCTTTTCCGGCGTACCGGCAGTGGCGATAACTTCCTCCGGTATATTTGAACTGACGGAAAAAGTGCTTCATACGGAAAAAGACATACCGGCTCTGGTAGATACAAAGAAGTTGGGAGAGCTTGCCGCCTTCTTGCTGGGGGCAGTTTGACTTTTTCAGAGAGAAACCTGAGGAACAGGAGGATGCCTCGCTTCGTGAATCATCCTCCTGTTTCATGAGAAACGGCGCAGCAGTGAAGGAATTCACTTTGCTGCGCCGTTATTTTATTAATTCCGGATTGTGATGTCTCCGGAGCTGCATTCGATGCGGATCCAGTTTTCATATTCGTTTTCAAAGGTATAATAAACATCGCCGAGCTTGTGGCTGCCTACTTTGATTTCACCGTAGTCGGTCTTTAAATCATAACCATAGGTTTGGGTCAGGACGGGAGTGATGTCCACATGGCCGTAATCGGATTTGACGGTAAGATTCCGGAAGCTGAAGGCTTCTGCATCCATATCCCCGCTGTTTAGATTAAGGCTGGCATCGGCAGCGGTAACTCCGTTCATATCCACAGAGCCGTAATCGCTGGTGACCGTAAGCTGTCCCAAGGCGGCCTGTTTTAGTTTGAGGGTGCCGCTGTTGAGTATCAGATCCGTGCTTGTTTTGATATCCGCTTTGTCCAGGGTGCAGTCGCCGTAGTCGTTTGTTACCTTCAGCGTATTCCCGCTCAAATTTTCTCCTTTGAATTTGCCGGAGTTGAGAGTGAGATCCATATCGGTACAGGCAATGTCCGTAAGGGTTGCATTTCCGTAGTCATTTACCAGGGTAAGATCCCCGGCATGCAGTGCGGAAAGGCTGGTGTCCCCGGAGGAGGTGGAAACGGTCAGGGAGCCAAGCTGTGTATCTGCGGGAACGTAAATGGTCACATATTCTTTGGCAGAGGGCCAATCCACGGAAAAAGAGGTGGAGAAGCCGGACAGGAAAACGACCTGTCCGCTGCTTTGTTTGCTTTCCCTGACAGTGAGTTTCCCGTCTTTTACCTGGATATCGGGAGCGCTCCAGGCCACAAGCTGGTATTCCAGCCCGTAATGGTCGGAAGGCTGTATGGTGATATCGGCATAATCCATCTGAATATCCAGGCTGGTGAAGGCATCCAAATCGTCGATGGTATCGGACAGGACGGACGGTCCCTCACTGGCAGTATTATTCAGGGAATAGACGGTAAGACCGTTTCCGGGCTGGAAACCGACGCCGTTGAAGCGGCCTCCCAGTACCCAGCCTATGACGGACAGGAGCAGTCCGGCAGCACACAGGGAGCCGCAGAGTATAAAAAATTTATTGCGTTTACGCATGACGCTCTCCTTTCATTTTTAAGATATTTCCGAAAAGCTTTACCAGGCTGATCAGGATAAGGCGGCAGAGTTTTAATACACCATATACGGCCAAAAGTCCAAGTCCGGTGCAGAACAGGCCGGCACCAAAACAGCTGAGCGCAGTGGCAGGTGCGCTGAACAGGACGGTAAAGCTGGCGGCTACGGCAATGGGGCCGCATACAACAAAGGCGAGGGCCGCCATGATAAAGGCTGCAAGCACCAGAAGCACACAGAGTATTAACAGGACAATCACTCCCAGGAACAGCACGGCAAAAGGAAGAGCTATGGGAACCGCGCAGACGGCGAGGATACCGATCCACAGGGCATTCATATTTTTGCGGAGCCCCTTTTGGGGAACGGAAGCTTTTTGGATAGCCATATTGGTGATGATCTGTTCCGCCGCCGTGTCCGGGCTTCCCAGATCCTCGATGGCCTGCTGTTCTCTTTCCGGCCCGGCGTCTTCAAAATACTCTTCAAAATAAGCCATAGCCTCATTATAATTTTCTTTGGGCAAAATCCGAAGCCGCTTTTCCAGCGCGCTCATATATTCGGTCTTGTTCACTTTTCCTCACCTCCATGGGCAATTTCGTTGATAGCATCCACGTACTTTTTCCATTCGTTGTCCAGGTATTCGCAGGTTCCCCGCCCGTCCGGCGTAATCCGGTAATATCTCCGGTTGCGTCCCTGGAATTGCTGGTCATAGGTATCCACCAGGCCGTTTTCCTGAAGCCTTTTCAATATGGGATACAGCGTGGAATCCTTCGTGTTTGATACGGTTTTCAGCTGCTGGCTTATTTCGTAGCCGTAGCTGTCATCTCTGGAAACGACAGATAAAATCAGGAATTCCAGCAGCGGTGTACTGAGCGGATATATCATGTAATCCCTCCTTCTTTCTATATATATTTCATACAGGCATATCTATGAATTAAGTATATTATATTTTGTATAATATATACTGTCAACACATATAAGAAATTCTTAAGCTTTTTAAGAAAAACTTTGAAAAGTATACAGCTGCACAGAGGGCCTGTCATAAAAATTTCCGGCCCGGACATATTCCTGTCCTTCTTTTCATAAGGTATATAAGACATGACAGTTGAGGCTTATCTGAACTGTTGCTGGAGGAAAGGGGCTGTTGGAAACGTGCAGTCACTTTCCAGGACAAGATAAAGGAGTGGGATTGTGTTTGAGACAAAGAGCATCAGAGAAACATGTGTACAGCTGGACAGTGATATAGACAAAGGACTGTCGGAAAAGGAAGCCGCAAGGCGTTATCAGGAGAACGGGAAGAATGAGCTGAAGGAACCGCGGAAAAAGACGGTGGTGGAGTCTTTTCTGGAACAGCTGAATGATCCGCTGATATATGTGCTTCTTGCAGCGGCTGTTATATCCCTCCTGCTCCATGAAGTGAGCGATGCCGTGATCATTGCGGTGGTGGTGCTGATGAACGCTTTTGTAGGCATGATACAGGAGGGAAAAGCCCAGAAGGCCCTGGATTCCCTGAAAAAGCTGACAAGCCCGCATGCCTATGTGATCCGGGAGGGAAGGGAAAAAGAGATTCCGGCGTCCCAGCTTGTGGTGGGGGACATTGTATGCCTGGATGCCGGCTGCCAGATCCCGGCGGATCTGCGCCTTACCAGAACAAGCAGCCTGAAGGTGGAGGAGTCGGCCCTGACAGGGGAATCGGTACCTATTGAAAAGGACGCTTCTTTTGTTGCCAAAGGGGCGGCTCCCGCACGCAGGGAGGAGTTTGCGGGGAAGGGAAAAGGGCTGGAAGCGGCCGGGAAGAGGGAGACAAGGGCAGGGAAGGAAACCCATATCCCTCTGGGGGATCGCTATAATATGGCTTATATGTCCACCATAGTGACCTATGGCCGGGGAGAAGGTATCGTGACCGCCACCGGTATGGATACGGAAATCGGAAAAATCGCCTCCCTCATCAATGAAAGCCATGAAGAACTCACTCCGCTGCAGAAAAGGCTGGGAGAGCTGGGAAAACTGCTGAGCATTCTGTCCCTGCTTCTCTGTGCGGCTCTTTTCGTCATCGCACTGGTACAGAAAAGAAATCTGATAGAAATGCTGATCACGGCCATATCCCTGGCAGTAGCCGCAGTTCCGGAAGGGCTTCCGGCAGTGGTCACTATCTGCCTGGCGTTGAGCGTGACCAAGATGGTAAAGGTACATACCATAGTCAGAAAGCTTCCTTCCGTGGAAACGCTGGGAGCGGTGAGCGTGGTCTGCTCCGACAAGACCGGCACCCTCACCCAGAATAAAATGACCGTAGAAAGCTGCTTCACCAACCAGAAGCTGCTGGGGAAAAAAGATCTGGGAAAGGAAGAACACAGGGAATTTTTAAAAGGAATGACTCTGTGCAACGATGGGGTGCTGGACGGGGGAGAACGCATCGGGGATCCCACCGAACTGGCCCTGCTGGACCTGTCGGCCCGGTTCGGTATGCGCAGGGAGGAACTGGAAAAGGAATTTCCCCGCACAAAGGAGCTGGCTTTTGATTCCAACCGCAAGATGATGTCCACCTTCCATCAGAGAGGAAACCAGACGGTTACCTATACAAAAGGGGCGCCCGACGAGATCCTGAAAAAATGCAGCAGTATTCTGCTATACGGCAGGACCGCAGCCATGACGGAGCAGCAGAGAAGGCAAATCAGACAGGCGGTGGAGAACATGTCCTCCCAGGCCCTGCGTACGCTGGCGATTGCCATGCGGGCCGGCGGCAGCGGGCCGGTGGAAGAAGGGCTTACCTTTGTAGGGATGGTGGGGATGAAGGATCCGGCGCGTCCCGAAGCTGCCGATGCGGTGGCACGTTTCCGGGATGCAGGGGTATCCACCGTGATGATCACCGGCGATCATGTGGATACCGCCTTCGCCATCGGGAAGCAGCTGGGGATAGTGAACCGTCCGGAGCAGTGCCTCACCGGAGATGCGGTTGCCCGTCTGGATGAGGAAAGTTTCCTGCACAAACTGGATACGGTACGGGTATTTGCCAGGGTTTCCCCGGAACACAAGGTACGTATTGTAAAAGGTTTTAAGGAAAAGGGGAATATTGTGGCTATGACAGGCGACGGCGTCAACGACGCGCCTTCCCTCAAAGCGGCGGATATCGGCATTGCCATGGGGATGACAGGAACGGATGTGGCCAAGCAGGCTTCGGATATTATACTCACAGACGATAATTTCGCTACCATAGAAAAAGCCATTGTGGAAGGGCGGGGGGTTTACGAAAATATTAAGAAATCCGTCATTTTCCTTCTTTCCTCCAACCTGGGAGAAATAATGACCATGTTCCTGGCGGTTCTGTGCGGCCTGGCATCTCCCCTGAAATCCAGCCATATCCTTTGGATTAACCTGATTACCGATTCCCTTCCGGCACTGGCGCTCGGAGTGGATAATAATGATGCCGACAGCCTGATGAAACGGCCGCCCCGGGATCCCAAAGAGAGCCTGTTTGCGGGAGGAGGTTTGGCCTGCACCGGCTTTTACGGCCTGCTGATTGCAGGGATCAGCCTTGCGGCCTTTTTTACCATTCCCTATGCGGTGATTCTGGAGAAACAGATCCCTCTTACTATAGCCAATTTTGCTACGGTGCTCCAGCATGAAGCCATATTGAACCGGGCGCAGACCTATGCGTTTACGGTCCTGGGGATGTCCCAGCTGTTTCATGCGGTGGGCATGAGGGATGTGCGCAAATCCGTTTTTAAAATGAAACATTTTGACAATAAGCTGATGATAGCAGCCTGTGTCCTTGGTTTCCTCCTGCAGTTTGCCGTAACAGAAATCCCTTTTCTCACGGCGGCCTTCGGGACGGCCCATCTGTCCTTAAGGGAATGGCTGCGTCTGACCTTCCTGGCGGCCTTCCCCCTGCTGGCCCACGAGCTGATGATCCTGTTTTCCTTTGATTTTGTCCGGAAAGGAAACAGAAAACAGAAGCTGTCAGCAAAAACAGCTTCCGATTATATGTTATAAAACGGCTTAACTTTTGAGGGAATCTGTCGATATTATAAAAAAAGACCGGTATTCCGGTAACTGCATCCAACTTAATAAACCGGGTGCAGCTGCCGGAATACGGAATATTACTTTATTTTTTTTATCCTTTCCAGAAGATCTACAATCAGCCGGGCCTCATCCTCGTCCAGCTGACGTATGTATTGCATTGCTCTTTGCTGCAATTGCGTGGTACGCTCCGACTCGTTGAAGAATTCTATAGGAGTAACACCCAGATAATCACATATGTAGAGGAATTCCGGCATAGAAGGTAAGGCACGGCCGGAGGCAATACTGTGAATATAACTTGTGCTGTGCCCTAAATCTACACTCATTTTTCTTTCCGGAACATCCTTCTGGAGTCGAAGTTCGGTAATCCGGTCACGAATAAATTTTTCGTCCATTATCATCCGCCTCCTCCCATGTGATAATAATAATATACAATAGTCAGATTTTCGAATATTTATAGCGTCTGATATTGTTGAAACATACGCTTAAATCGTCTATAATTGTAAAAGAAAGATGCATATAATATACACATGCCATAGGAGAATATACAATGAATAAAAAAAAGATTTACCGAAAAGTGGCAAAAGAATATGGAGTGAGTGTACAGGAAGTAAAGCAGGAGATGCAGGCAGCGCTGGATTATTCCTACCGGAATACCCCTGATGACGGCGTTACAGGCGCCTGGCAGAATAAGGTCCCCAGAAAAGGAGAGGCCCCCACGCCGGACGAACTGCTGCGTTATGCCTGCGGTGAACTGGCTGTTTCTGATAAAAAAACAAGATAAAAAATTGCATCTGTTCATTCATCATCAATGTCAAAACATGAAAAATAAGAAGCCTCCACAAAATGTGGAGGCTTCTTATCTTATGAGGGGGGAGATAGTTTCAACAAAACTTGTGAGCTGTTGTTCATCTATCTGTCATTTATGATACCGGATAATTGTGTCAGAAGTGTGTCGCAATTCAAAAAAACTTATTAAATGTATAAAAGAATTCTTTAAAGAATCTTAATTGATAAAAATAATTCTTTGGGAGAAAATGATCCATAAAAAGTTATGAAAATAAAATTGACTTACTATTTACAAAAAGTCAGTCAATTGTTATAATACACAAAAAGGCGGAAGGCAGGTGACAGGATGCGGATAAGCAAGGAACCGGAAATACGCCGGGCGGAACTGGTGGAGGCAGCCCGGGAGCTGTTTGACAAAAACGGCATTAAAAATACGCAGGTCAGCCAGATCGTGGATAAGGTGGGAGTCGCCAAAGGCCTGTTCTACTATTATTTCAAATCCAAGGAAGAGATCGTGAATGAGGTGGTGAGCGTGGTAATGACCGAGCTGCGGGAGGCTTCCGAAAGGATCCTCGCGGATGACGCTCTCACTTTTTATCAGAAGGCCTCGGAATTCCTGGCATTGTATATGGATATGATCGACCAGTTTTCCGGAGATGAAGAAGAGAATCTGGCGAACATGCTGGAGGTCTTTTCCCGAAATTCCATTGCCCAGGATGCCAACGATTTACTGCAGGAGCAGATCAGCCGTCTGCTTGAACAGGGGGTAAAGGAAAAAATACTCACGACGGCCTATCCGGAGGAAACCATACGGATTCTGATTTTTGGACTGCTGGCCCAGTCCAGGAAACAGCTTCTTTCCATGGAGCAGATAATGACCATTATTGAGCAGGCCATGCATATGCCTGCCGGTTCCCTGAAAAAGGGAGGAGGAGAATGATATGACACAGTATAGTGAACCGTTGGACTCGGTAATAAACGGCCTGCACAGCAGCAGGACAGAGGGGCTTACAAGCGCCCGGGCACAGGAACTCCTGCAGGAATACGGCCCCAACCAGCTTAGGGCCAAAAAGAAAAAAACCAATCTGCAGCGTTTTTTTGAACAGTTCAAGGATGTGATGATACTCATCCTGATCGCCGCCGCAGCGGTATCATTTGTGGTTGCGTGCAACGGACATGATTCGTCCGAATTTTTTGAACCTCTTCTGATTCTGCTGATTGTCGTCCTCAATGCCATCATGGGCATGGTGCAGGAAAGCAAGGCGGAAAAAGCCATGGAAGCGCTGCAGAACATGTCGGCGCCGCGGGCAAGAGTGATCCGCGACGGCAAAGAGGTCGTGATTGACGCCGTGCAGGTGGTGCCCGGAGATATCATCCTGGTGGAAGCCGGCGATAATATCCCTGCCGATGCCAGGCTGATAGAATCGGCGAGCCTGAAATCGGAAGAATCCGCACTGACGGGGGAATCCGTTCCCAGTGAAAAGAATGCCGCCCTTCAAATAGAAGAAAAAGCGCCTTTGGGAGATCGGGCGAATATGATCTACTCCGGCTGCAGCGTGGCATACGGACGTGCACGTGCGGTGGTTACGGCTACCGGGATGAACACGGAAATGGGACATATTGCAGGGCTTCTGGAAGGGGAAACGGACAGCCAGACCCCTTTGCAGCAAAAACTGGCCCAGCTTGGAAAATATCTGGGCTTTCTGGCAATTGCCGTGTGTGCGGTCATCTTTATTATCGGCCTGATTGACGGCATGGCGGTTATGGAAATTTTTATGACGGCGGTTTCCCTTGCCGTTTCGGCTATCCCGGAAGGACTTCCCGCAATCGTCACCATTGTCCTTTCCATCGGGGTCCAGCGGATGGTGAAGCAGAATGCCATTATAAGAAGGCTGCCCGCCGTGGAAACGCTGGGAAGTGCATCCGTTATCTGTTCCGATAAAACAGGAACCCTCACCCAGAACCGTATGACCCTGGTAAAAGCCTATGATGCACAGAGCGGCAGCCTTGCGGACATATCCGGACAGGATTCCCCTGAGATTAAAAAGCTTCTGGAATACGGCGCCCTCTGCTGTGACGGTTCTGTAATCGAAAAGGACGGAGAGGTACAGCATATCGGAGATCCAACGGAAACCTCCATTGTATATGCGGCCATGAAAAACGGAAGTCCCAAGGAAAAGCTGGCTCAGGAATATCCACGGCTTACCGAGCTTCCTTTTGACTCCGACAGAAAGCTGATGACCGTGGTCTGCAGAATGCATGGCAGGAATGTAGTCATTACCAAGGGTGCTTTCGATTCCATGCTCCCCATCTGTACCCGGGGGGATATGGATAAGGCCCAGGAGCTGGTGAATACCATGAGTTCCAATGCCCTCCGTGTTCTGGCGGTAGGGTATAAGGAAATAGAAGAAGTACCTGAAAATCCTTCTATCGAAGAACTGGAAAACGGGCTTACCTTTATGGGGCTGGTAGGGATGATCGATCCGCCCCGCCCGGAGGTACGCGATGCGGTTGCGGTGTGCAGGAAGGCGGGTATCAAGCCTGTTATGATCACCGGCGACCATGTGGTTACCGCTTCGGCGATTGCCCGGGATCTGGGCATCCTGGAGGAAGGCGACAACGCGATTACCGGCGCACAGCTGGCGGCAATGAGCGAGGAAGAACTGACCGGAAAGGTACGGCATATTTCGGTATATGCCCGTGTGTCTCCGGAAGATAAAATCCGCATTGTGAAGGCATGGCAGAATCAGGGGGAAATCGTTGCGATGACCGGTGACGGCGTGAACGATGCGCCGGCCTTAAAGGCCGCGGATATCGGCTGTGCCATGGGAATTACCGGTACCGATGTGGCAAAGGGCGCCGCGGATATGACACTGACGGATGACAACTTTACGACGATTGTATCCGCCGTAAAAGAAGGACGCGGTATTTACGGAAATATCAAGCATGCGGTGGCCTTTTTGCTTGGCACCAACATCGGAGAGGTACTAACCGTATTCCTTTCCATGCTGTTCTGGAAACAGAGCCCCCTACTCTCTATGCAGCTTCTGTGGATCAACCTGGTAACCGACAGTCTTCCCGCTATTGCGCTGGGCATGGAAAAGGTTCCTGACGATGTGATGGAAAAGAGTCCGAAGCCGAAGAATGAAGGCATATTTGCCCATGGCCTGGGGATTCGGATCGTACTGCAGGGAGCTATGTTTGCGGCGCTGACCTTATTCGGTTTCTGGCTTGGATGGAAGGAAACCGGAACCATAGAGGCCGGACGTACCATGGCCTTTATGGTATTGGCGACCACCCAGGTGTTCCATGCGTTTAACATGCGTTCCAGCCACTCTCTTTTCAAGACCGGCTTCTTTACCAATACCTATTTAAACGGTGCGGCGGCGCTCTCCCTGATACTGATTGCGCTGATCACCTTTATTCCGCCCTTTGCCCTTGTTTTCGGCCTGACGGCCCTTCCGGCACATCTGTACCTGACGGCGCTGGGGCTGGCATTTATTCCTATTATTGTACTGGAAATTGCGAAAGCGGCGGGGATGATAAAGCATCACCAATAAAGTGATTCTGGCAGGTAAGGTGTAATTTTGTGCACCTTACCTGTTTTGTTTTGTGCATTTACTCCTTTCTGATGTACGGATAGAATGAGTACAAGCGGGAATTACCGTTAAAAAGAATTGGAGGAGAGGTTATGTCAGAAATAAAAAAAATGATTCAGGTTGGAACCGGAGGTTTTGGGACGTATTGGCTGCAAACTATTATACCGCGTGTGGACAGTTTTGCCCGGTTGGTAGCTGCTGTGGATGTGAATGAAACCGCATTAAAGAATGCAGAGGTGATTGGCGGACTTCCGAAAGAAAAATGTTATACGGATTTGCGGCAGGCATTGAAGGAAAATAAAGCTGATTTTGTAAATGTAGTGGTACCTCCCGAATACCATGAAGCAGTAATCGATACTGCCTTAGAAGCAGGTCTGGATATTCTATGTGAAAAACCGCTTGGAAATGATATGGAAGCATGTGTACGTATTCGGAATAAAGTCAAAGCGGCAGGAAAAAAACTTGCTGTTACTATGAGTCACCGTTTTGAAGTCGAAAAGCAGACGGTGGAAGCTTTGGTCAAATCCGGTGTATACGGGGAAATCGATTATATAGTAAGCCGGCTTGTGATGGCAGGAAATAAAGAAATCCGCAGGGAAGACAGGGCGGAAACCCTGGTTTCAGGTGCGCTTATCCATAATCTGGACACAATTCGGGGAATTTGCGGCTGTAATGCCAAAACGGTGTATGCCAATTGCCGGATCGGAGGGCCGTCAAATGCTCCAAGCGGCTTGGTTATTCTGGAAATGGAGAACGGAGTGCGTGCCGTTTTGGAGGAATCCTTTGCCAATGGAGTTAACCATGACGGCTGGAGTGATGAGTACCTCAGGGTAGAATGCCGGGAGGCAGCTATTGAAGCGGATCACAAAATGGTAACAGTAAAAAGTGATAAAGGATATCCTATGCCCGTAACAGCCCGTATTCCGTTAATTGAAAGCGAATATTGGGATCATGCCCTGATTCTTTCTCATTTTGTAAAGTGGCTGGAGGGAGGAAAGAAACCGGCGACAGAAGCAGAGGACAACCTGCAGTGCTGTGCCCTTGTGTTTGCGGCAATTGAGAGTATACAAAGCGGTAAAGCAGTGGATGTTCAGGATTTTTACAGACATTATACACAGGAACTGAGGTAATTATGAATCGGAAAGGGAAAAAGAAAAAAATTCTGTTTACGATCTATGCCTATTATTTTATGGTTATATTTGCGGTAACCGGGACAATGTTCAGTACGGCTCTTCCCAGAATTATTCAGGATTACCAGCTTTCTTTATCCCAGGCCGGCCTTTTTTCCGTGTTTACCAGCCTTGGAAATCTGGGAGCGATGGCAGTTACCGGTTGGCTGGGAGACAGATTCAGGAAAAGCCGTATGATGGGTGCTGTATTTATGGGGATGGGATTTACCCTCACTTTCATTAGCAAAATGCCTGCATTTCTGATACTTTTAATCCTTATGGTGATTTTGGGAATATTCGGCAGTATCCTGAATCTGATAATTACGGCATTTGTATCAGATTTGTACGGAGAGGAACGGGCCAGATACATTAATATGGTTCATACCTTTTATGGCCTTGGCTCTCTTTTGGGGCCCTTGTATCCTATGCTCCTTGGAAGAGCAGGCCTGACTTGGCGATTTTCCTATCTGTGGTTATCCATACTTGTATTTATAACTGGTGCTGCTTACTTCGGAATACTGGGGATAATAAAGGAACCTGCTGATAATGAAGAAACTGGAAAAGGCGAAGAAGGGAGAAATGAAATAACACTGGCCGGCCTGATGCATTATAAAGGCATGGCGGCATTGTGTATTATGAGCTTTCTTTATATGGGAGGCCATCAGAATACCTTCAGCATCTGGTTTCAAACCTATTTACAAACAGAAAACAGAATTCTATATACACCGGAGTATACTTCGGTTTGTATGACTTTTTATTGGGTTGGTATGGTTATCAGCAGGTTTATCTGTGCACGGCTGTCACACAAAATTTCTCCCCGCAGGGTTATTCTTGCAGGAAGTATTTCCGGAATCCTGGCGATGGCTTTCGGGATGCTTTTACAGACGCCGGCCGTCTGGTTGTCTGCAGTACTTTGGCTGGGTATTTCCACCGGTGCCATCTACCCTATGACCTTTGCCATTTCTTGTGAATGGTTTCCGGAATGTTCAGCAAGGGTATCCAGCCTGGTGGGGATTTTCACTTCAACGGGGGGAATGCTCTGTGGCTGGTTAGTTGGAAAAATTGCAGGATGTGTATCTTTTAACCTGGCTATGTATGTCCCATGGATTTCGCTGGCTATCGTATTTTGGATCGTATGGAGGAAATTTCCGGTGGACAAAAGTCCGGCGAACAGTAAAATTATATAAAACATTTCCTGTATAAGGCCTCTGTCCCGGCGAACAGGACGGAGGCCTTACTTTATTACTGTTTAAGGAAAAGGCTCCGGTATTCGGAAGGGGAGATTCCTTCCGCTTTTTTAAATGCTCTGCTGAAGTAATGGGTATCATGATATCCTATGCTTTCAGAAATCAGGGAAAAATCCCAGTCGGTATGTTGCCGAATGAGCTCTTTGGCCCTTTCCATCCGGAGATTGATAAGAAATTGTATAGGGGTGGAATTCTTTTCCCTTTTAAATATACGGTTCAGATATATGGGATTAAAGCCTATCATATCAGCCATGGACTCCAGGGAAATATCTTCTGTATAATGTTGACGGATATAGGTTTCCATATCATCTGCGGTTCTGGCAGAATAATCCTTAAGAGAATTTTCCTGATCCAGTAGTTGTTCCGCGCCTTCCCTGATATCCGTGTATATATCAGGGAAGGAGCGGCATACAGAAAGGCTGCCAAGAATACTATATTCTGCCAGATAGAGTTTCAACTCATCCGGTTCTGACTGGGTGGAAATAAAAGCGCGAAGAAGCTGCCGGAGGCCATTTTCGATTACTTTCTGGGGATATTGTTGCTCTTCCCAGGTGCTCAGAAGTTCATTAATCCATCTGCGGATATCTTCCCGGCGGTTGCTGGCAATCAGGTTTTTAAGAAGCTGCAGCTGTATTGGGGGTAATAGCTGGGAAAAGGTATGGGATATACCGCATTCCTCCTCTTTGATCAGATTGCTTTTACCGATAACAAGGGTGCGGTTCAGGGTTTCCTGCAGCATGAGTGCTCCCTGGTGCAGTTGATGGATAGTAACCTCACCGGGCAGGATACACAGATTTACAGGATATCCATTTGTGTATTCTCCGGTGGTTTTCAGAAAACCGGAAAGAGCTGTTTCGGCAGGTACTTTTTCCTGACTATCCCATACAATATATTTTTGGTTTACACTCCAGCCATAACAAACCCACTTTCGTTTCCATACAATTTGATTTTGCTCAAGGAGCGATTGCAAATCAATTTTTTTCCATATGTTCATATATATCCGGGAATGGGAAATCTGGGAGGCATTGTTCATCAGGGGGCCGATACACAGAAGAAGCATCCGGAATTGTATCCCGGGAGAAAAATGGGAAGCCTGTTCCGTATCCAGTTTGTTAGAAACGGCAGAAGCTATCGTGTAGGCTTCTTCCTCCTGAGAGGCATCATCAAACTCCCTGGCCAGTGATTTCAGAATACGTGCCAGTTCGTGGTCTGTTATGGGTTTAAGAAGATAATCCACAGCGTCCATACGTAACGCTTCTCTGACATAATCAAAATCCCTGTAACCGCTTACTATAATACATTTGGTTTCAGGACAGGTTTCTTTCATGCGGGAAAGAAGCGTAAGGCCGTCCATAACGGGCATTTTAACATCGGAAAAAAGAACCTGTGGGCGTATTTCCTCTGCCAAAGCCAGGGCATCCATTCCGTTTCTTGCAGTTGCTGCAATTTCAAAACGGGGATCCAGTTCTTTTATTTTCTTTTCCATGAACTGTAGGATACGTGGTTCATCTTCAGCCAGTATAACGCGGTAATAACCGGACATGCTGTGAGACCTCCTGAATAATAATAAATACACATATATAGTAAATTTATTGGAAAGTATAACATAATCCGTGATTATATACAAATGAAACTGAAAAAATATTGCTTAATTATACATAATAATACATACTTGATTGTGATATAAATGTGTAGTAAAAAAAATCAGGCGGTTATATTTGGAGGATAGGGTATGAGGAAAAAAACAAATTCGATTCAGAGGAATATGTTTTATGCATTTGCAGCAGGTCTTGCAGTGGTGATTACTGTTTTTATTGCGGTATATATTATGCAGACATACGTTCTCATGAAGGATGAGGTTACCTCTTCCATGTTGCAGCTTTCCGGGAATATCGGGGAAAGGCTGGATGACGAACTGAGACAGAACAGCCTTCTGTCGGAAAAAATTGTATTCTCCAATGAAGTAAGACGTCTGTTTTTGACCGATTTGCCAACGAGTCCTGATGCGGTGACGACATACCGGCTTACCAACCGGTTTAATCAGCTTATGTATTCTATTACAGGCCCAAAGCTTCCCTTTTATCAGATGAATATATTGGATTTGTCAGGGCACCGTGTTACCTTTGGGCAGGAATATAATTATACGGAACTGACCCAAAGCCAGATGGAAGGGATTTCCTGGCTGGACAGGGCGGTGGAAAAGGATGGTAAGCTTCATATTGTAGCTACACATGAGAGTGAGTTGAACAGTTATCCGGCTCAGGTAATATCCCTTTGCAGAGGATTCGGACAACTGATAGGAGGAAAGGTAAGCGGTGTGGTGGAAATCCAGGTGGCTTATGATACCATAGATACCATTGTGAAATCCACCGCTTACATAAAGGACGGCAGCGGAGAAAAGAGGATGGTAGTGATACTGGATAAAGACGGAGGACTTGTATATCCTCGGAATTTGGATTACAGTTTGCTGGAATATTACGGTTCGGTTGCCGATACATTGGAAACGGATGGAAACCATAATATACTGAGGAAAAATCCGGCAACGGGTAGCAGGGAGTTTGTTTTTGAAGCGGTATGTGATTTTTCAGAATGGAGAGTCATGCTTATCATGCCGAGAAGTATACTGATGGAGCCTATTCGGAAACTGCTATGGCAAATTTTATTTTTAGGTTTTCTTCTTCTTATGGGAAGCGCTGTGTTCTCTATGTATATGTCGCGCATTTATACCGTTCCTATCAATAAACTTTATCATTCCGTACAGTCCCTTACCCTGGAAAATCTGAGTACCGGAAGTCAATTTCATATTAATTCTGGAGTAAACGAACTGGAACAGTTGAATGATGTATTCAATATGATGGTGGTGCGACTGCATGAATCGCTGGAAGAGACGGTATCGGCTAAGAATATGGAGATACATTCCAGGATGCTTGCACTTCAGGCGCAGATGAATCCGCACTTTTTGTATAATACGCTAACGGTAATCAGTATTATGGCAGATAACGGGGAAAAGGAAAACGTAAGATGGGCCTGCCGAAACCTTTCAGATATGCTGTCGTATATATCCAGTGAATCCCTGAAGCCGGTGAAGCTGGAAGCAGAATGGGAACATACATGTAATTATATTGATATTATTAAGATGCGGTATATGGAAGATATTCTTTTTGACAGCAGGGTACCTAAGGAAATGTTTGGTCTGAAGATTCCCAAACTAGTTATACAACCTTTAGTAGAAAATGCGGTAAAATACGCTACTGACAATATTCCTGTCTGGAAAATAGAAATCAGGGCCTGGAAGGATGAGGAAAAATGGTATGTATCCGTAAGAGATAACGGTTCGGGATTCCCGGAGGAAAAGCTAAATGAAATGAGAGAAAAAATACAAAATATAGAGAAAACCGGAAATGTACCACAGCTTACGATGGATGGTATGGGGCTTTTGAATATCTATCTGCGTATGCGTTTCTTTTATAAAAATAATCTTACCTTTCACATGAAAAATCTGCCGGTAAATGGAGCGGAAGTTATAATAGGTGGCCTTTTACAGTTTTTGCCGGAAAAAGCAGAGATATAGGCTGTTCTGGGGATCGGGAGCAGTGATATAAGGGAAAATATTATCCACCTGTTCCGGTTTGTTTTGTGCATTCCACATTTGCTTTCTGCCTTGTATACTGAACTCACCTTGAGGGAAACGGAGTCAGATATCCCGCAGCAAGCTGACGAGGTGTCTGACCCTCGTTGCAGTTGCCAAGTGGATGCACGCGTGCATCCGTTCGGCTCATTGCCCGCGGGAATGAAAAAGAAAAGGAGGTTTGTATTATGATGGGGAAGAAAGGAACGGCAATTTTAATGGCAGGCATCATTGCTGCAGGGACTCTGGCCGGATGCGGACAGACCGAAAGCAGCGGGGAGGGCACACAGACAGCGACAGGAAATGCGTCAGGGGCAGAATCGGAAGCGGAAGAAGCGAAAAGTGATGTTACATTGACGGTAGCTGCCGCACAGGATTGGATTAAGGATTGGGACAGGAAGGTTGCGGAGGAGTTCACTGCGGAAACGGGTATTAAAATCGATTTCCAGCTGAATCCTAATGATCAATACACAAATATTGTAAAGGCGAAGCTGGCATCAGGAGAAGGTGTTGATATTTTCTATGCGAATACGGGCAGAGGTCTTCTGGAATATTCGCCGGATAAATATGCGTACGACCTTTCCGGGCAGGAATGGGTATCCAGATATACGGAATGGGGAAAGGAATGCTGTACCTATGAAGGCAAGGTGGTATTTTTAAATACCAGTTCTATTGATGGCTATGGTTTCCTTTATAATATGGATCTTCTGGAAAAGACAGGAAAAGATATCCCCACTACCTTTGAGGAACTGGTTGCGCTTTGTGATATCTATATGGACATGGGGATCACACCTATTTTTGAACCCGGTGCGGATGCATGGCACGGCTGCGTATGGGTGCTCCAGATGGGTGACTATTTGAACAGGAAATATCCGGATATGTATGAAAAACTGAGTACACCGGAAGGCAAATTTGCGGATTATCCGGAACTGCTTACCTTTACCGAACAGCTTAACCAGCTTGTACAGGCAGGATATTTTGGTGAAGAAGAAGATTGGCTGTCCTATACATGGGCAGATAGAAGTGAAAAAATGGCAAGCGGAGAATTCGGTATGATGGTAACCAATATAGGAGCGGCGGAGGATCTGTGGAGGAAATATCCGGAAATCGGCGCGGATCAGTGGAAAATGGGACTCATTCCTCTGGCAGGTAATAATACGTTTTCCAATAACGGCGGTAATCTGGCGCGTGTCATTAATAAAGAATCAAAGCATATCGATGAAGCGCTGCAGTACTTTGAATTTGTAGCAAGGAAAGAGAATGTACAGTATTTGTATGACTCATCAGGTTCTCCCAACTGCGCCTTTGCGGACGTTACGCTGAATGAAAATGTTCTCTGGAATTCGATCATGGAGGCATGTGATAATGTAACAGGGCCTGATTTTGCCGCATCTATTCCATTCTATAGTGCAGATCCCATTGGCAAAGCATACATTGAAATGTTTATCGGTGATAAAACGCCGGAGGAAGTCATTGCACAGATAGATAATGACAGAGCTACCATGTTCGGTGTGACTCAGTAGCAGGAGATAAAGGAAGGGACGGCCTGATGTATAAAAAGAAAATCTATAAAACCTGGTTTTTGTCACCGGCACTGTTTGTTTATTGCGTCTTTTTTATCCTTCCTGTAGTGGTAGGGATTGGTTTTTCCTTTACGAACTGGAATTCCATGTCCTCAGAGATTAAATTTGTGGGACTGCGCAATTATATTGAAATATTTAATCCTAAAAACAGTTATTTGCTGGCGATAAAAAATACGTTCGTCTTTACGGTGTTTGCCACATTTGGAAAAATTGTATTTGGGCTGTCTCTTGCTCTGTTCTTTAACAGGCCATTTAAGACTCAGCAGATATTACGGGGCATATACTTCATGCCGTTCGCTATTTCTTCTTTGATTATCGGTATAGTTTTTACCTCTATCCTGGCACCGGACGGCGTACTTAATACCATTCTGGGCGGGATGGGGCTGGAAGCCCTGGCTCGCGGATGGTTAACCAATAAACATACGGCATTAGGAGCTGTTATCGCTGTGGAGGTATGGAAGTCTATTGGATTAAATATGGTTATTTTTCTGGCGGGCCTGCAGATGATTGATAAAGATTATTATGAAGCGGCACAGTTGGATGGAGCGGGAAAAATTGCATTATTCCGCTATATTACACTTCCGTTTCTGCTTCCGTCAATTACTATCAACCTGATACTTAATACTATTCATGGCCTTAAAGTATTTGATATTGTTATGTCTCTTACCAATGGAGGGCCGGGGAACAGTACACAGGTTATTAACACATTTGTATTTAAAACCTATGGAATGGGAGCTTACGGGCTATCCAATGCTCTTTCTACTTTCATTTTTATAGTAACCACGCTTATCGCGCTTGCAACGCTGAAAATTATTGCGCCGAAGGAGGGATGATACTATGACCAGGAGCCAAAAAAAGAAACAAAACAGCTTTCTTTCCGCTGCCATCGGATGGATATTCAGCCTGGTGGTCCTGATTCCCTTCGCGGTAATCCTTCTTAATTCCTTTAAAAACGAGAGGGAAGCCGTGTCTATGTCTCTAAGCCTGCCCAAAGAAGGGTGGATTTGGGATAATTACCGGATTGTAATAGAAGAAGGAAATATGCTGAGAGCTTTTTTTAACAGTATTCTTCTTTCCGGATTGTGCGTTATTTTTTGTATTACCATAAGTGCTATGGCGGCTTTTGTTATACATCGGAGAAGAACGAAACTGCATAAGGCTGTGTTCTACCTGTTTTTTGCAGGGTTGATAGCTCCTATGAATTATATTACAACTCTGCAGGTACTTAAACGGGTACATCTGAGCGGGACATATGCAGGAATCATTATTGTGTATGTGGCTATGGGAATTCCGTTTGCCTCCTTTCTTTTTTATAATTTTATGTCCAATATCCCTATTGAACTGGATGAAGCCAGTATAATTGATGGGGCTGGGACGGGAAGGGTGTTTTTTCAGGTAATTTTTCCTCTGTTGCGTCCAATTACTATAACGGCATCGACTCTAACCTTTATCAGCTCCTGGAATGATTTTATAACCCCGCTTTATATACTTAACAGTTCCAGAAAATGGGGAATGATTCTAACTGTTTATAACTATTGGGGATTTTTGAGCCAGGACTGGGGTAAGATATGCGCAGTCATAGTTCTTACTTTAATGCCGATATTGATTCTTTATATAGGCATGCAGAAATATATAATTGCAGGTATGGCCTCCGGGGCCTTGAAAGGGTAGAAAAATGGAGAAAATCAGAGTTACCGTATGGAGTGAAGGACTGGACGCAGGGCTGGAGCCCAGGGCAATCGCCTTATATCCGGAAGATATCAATCATTATATTGCCGGATTCCTGGGGGAAGAAGCCGATTTGGAGATAAGGGAATGCTGCCTTTCCATGCCCGAAAATGGCCTTTCCAAGGAAATAATTGATCACACGGATGTACTGGTTTGGTGGAGCCATCTGTATGATGAACAGGTATCGGAGGAAGCGGCCGCGCGGGTTACCCAGGCAGTTCTCCAGGGGATGGGACTTCTTCTGCTCCATGCCAGTATGGGATCAAAACCGGCCAAGCGGCTTTTGGGAGAAAGCTCCGATGTGGGAAAATACCGGGAAGTGGGGGAGATGGAGAGAATGTGGGTGGTAAATCGAAGCCACCAGATAGTGGAAGGGATGGAAAAAGAATATGTGGAAATCCCTGTCAGTGAAATGTATGGTGAACCGTATGGTATGCCAACTCCGGACGAGATTATTTTTATCAGCTGGTATGAAGGCGGAGATGTATTAAGAAGTGGTGTCAGCTGGCATAAGGGCGCAGGGAAAATCTTTTTCCTGGCTCCCGGGCATGAGGAATTTCCAGTGTATTATAACAAGGAAATCCAGAAGATAATCCGTAATGCGGTGCATTGGCTGAAACCGGTGAAAGGGCCTGAGATAACTTTACGGGGAGAAGTAAGGGCCTTGGAGGATATTAAAAATCTGGCAAAAAAATAAAGGAACACGGATTCTGCAAATATGGAAAAAAGGGATGTTTTTAAATGAGGTTTTGAAGAAAATAGGCAGTGATTGCATAAAAATGCAGTTCCTGCCTGTTTCATAAAAATAATACATTCAAACTTCGCAGGAGCAAAATGGCCTTCCGCCCGCTGGCAGAGTGGTGTCCCCGGGACGGAAAAGGAATGTTCACCAGCTCCTCTCAGGCCATGGAGATGAGACCGGTCAAGTGTGTCAGCCTCATCTGACACACTTGACGC
>NZ_QUES01000044.1:0-39247 GCF_003478085.1 Eisenbergiella sp. OF01-20
GAGGGAAAAAAGCATCCACTTTTTGAAGTTTTCTTTACGCAAAGTGGATGTTAGTTTAAATATTGACCTATAGTTTTCCCAAATTCTGAAATAATATGTAAATCACAAAAAGCTCTTGTAACACCATTTTCAAATGATACCACAAGATTTACGAGGAACTGGAGCTGTGCGCAACCCGTCTGATCGAATATAAGGAATGTTTTGAAATCATGAGGAAAGACCGTAACTGTTGTCCGGCAAATTATATGTTGCTTTATAATTCATTTTAAGCTGCTACTTAAGTAAATATGGGCATTACTGCCCATATCCCTCATTCAAACCGTACATGCACTATTAACGCATACGGCTAAACCCTACACTCCATCTTAGAATTCCGCAATCATTCAAACTCGGCAAGTTCGTAGATGTTTCTAAACATTTTTGTTTAGTTTCCGTGCTTTTTATGCCTACTTTTACTTCATTTACACATATTATTTTGACTTGCTGATTTTTTGTTGCCAAAAACTCTAGTAGTTATATATTATCAAAAATTTTCTTATTTATATATTGTGCTGTATTATCAAAATCACCATATATAAATTTTTTATTTATACCAACTAAATCTAGTTCCTCCATTATCTCTTTTTGATTAAAAACTTCTATAACCATACTTGGAATTACTTGTTGAACCATTAACCCTCCAACTTCATCCAAATCCGTTTGATAATCTATAAATGCTTGATATAAAAATACCCCGTTTTGATTTCTAATTCTGTCGAATTTTAACGGTGTTTTATACATAAAATATGGTATTTGCGGAAATGGAATATTAGGTGGCAAATTTGTGTATGTACATCTCATATCATCAAAAAAGAGTAAAAAAAGCGCTGTAAATTCTACAATGCCCAAACCACCTAATATGTCAAAATCGGGAAGATATCGCAATACTAATTCAGGAAGGTCGCCAATACCATCCATCCCTTTTTGCAGTAGTTTCTTTCTTTCGCACAAATATGAATTACTTTTCTCAAATTGTGGATACTCTTGGATTTGCTTCGCCATACCTTTTACTAAATCAAACGGATTCTTTCCAGATAAAAGTCCCGTGTATTTTTCGAGTAAAACTCTGAAACCATTAACTATATCTTTATCATTCCAAGCTAATTGACTAAATATATTGTGACAAAAATGTTCTTTTATTGAATATTTACAAAGAAATTCAGATGCATCCACTGTATTCTCTTCATTTAATACATACACATATCCCTTATCAACATCGTATTTTTTTCTATCACACGCGAAATAAAGAGCCACTAAAGGAGCAGTAGTAAAATCTATTAAATTAGTTTTTAACCCATGATGTTGGGAAAATGCAAGAAAATTTTCCTCCTGCATTTTATTTAACTCATACCCTACTTCTTGAAAATAAGCATTTAAGAGGTTAGCATAGATATCTACAAGACCATATTGTTCCCCTTTAGGAACGTAGTCTCTAATGAGACTAGATGAAATGCTAGGATATTTTTGATTTTCTCCACGAAAATAATGATTATGCAAACCCAATTTTTTTATAATATTTATATATTCTCCCAAAGAGGATATTTTTCTATCTTTCTCTTCCATATTTCCTCATTCTTTTGTAATAATATATTTAACAGATATCTGTTTTAAATTTTCTAATGTACTATATCGTCTTTCCACTATCCCTCAAAGTAAATATCCCATCATAATCACAGTCCAGCGCCTCCGCAATATCCCTCAACTCTTTCTCCGAAAAATTATCACGTGACAGTTTATTACTCAAATTGTTTCCGTTCGTTCCAATTTTTTCTGCCAATTCCTTTATTGTCATATCTCTTTCCAAGAGTATTGTTCTGATTTTTTTAGCCATTCCCATTGTGTAATCCTCCATTCATATACTTCAAATTATACACTGAAACATATGAATTTACAATGAAAAATGATATTTCCTACATTATAGTGACTAATCCTATTGACATACTCACATGTAAGGTAAATAGTAGTCCGAGAGTCCCATTTGCAATCCAAGAGTCCCACTTTGTAAATGAAACTCCCGTTTTGTAAGTGAGAGTTCCGCTTTGTAAACGAAATTCCCGTTTTGTAAGCGAGTTTCCCGTATTTTAATTTGTACCCACGTATGTTATAATGCGAACAGCAAGATTTTTGTGTACGGCAAACAGAGATCAATTCCCGCTCGAAATTTTTGTATTCGGAGAATCCATCCCGTTTTTGCACTTATTTTGGACAGGTTTGTTCTGGCAGCTCACACAAAATTTTTGTTACTTTTTAAGAAGTTTTGGCTTTAAGATGATGTTCTCGGCTGCTACCGGTGAACATCCCAGTTTCTTAAGCAGAGCTTCTCCGTAATAAAAGCTGAATGCATCGTATGGGCTACGGTTGTTCAGCTTTTTCCGTTTATAAGAGTTTATGTGATTCATCATCAGAAAAATATCCGCCTGTGTTAAATCATCAAAGCTCGTTCCCTTCGGCAGAATGCGGCGGATCAGTTCATGGTTAACTTCGCAGGCACCTTTCTGATAGGGCGAGCTCGGATCACAGTAAAAAATGTTTGTCCGGTGCATCGGTACCGTATCCCGATACTCAATCTCCCTTGGATTTGAAAATTCACTTCCGTTATCCGTCAGAATAACCGGAAACAGGCGATTGAAATCTTTTGCTCCAAGAATCTGGTCAAGTGCATGGAAGATACGGTTAACGGAGCCGGCGGTATTGCAATCTCGCAGAAAGGCAAGCATGAAGCTGCTTTCGATGAAATGAATTGTCAGCAGACACTTTCCTCCCGGCCTTCCAATAACGCTGTCCATTTGTACAATGGTCGTTTCCGGCTTTTTTTCAAGGAACCTTTGGAAATCCTCATAGCTCCGTCCCAGACGGCACCCGCGGTCTACTTTAAACTCTGGCTGTTTGTATCGGGGACGATACTTTACCTTACGTGGCAGATCAATGTTCCTGATATCAAAGAGTTGAGCATCCACATAATTGTAAAGAGTTTTTTCACTGCACATCAGCTCACCGACATGATCAATATAGATCTGATGGAGGGACTGACCGTTTTTAACGAGCAGAGTAATGATCCCATTGATTCTTGCTATGCCATCCTCATCTGACAGGATTCCTGTCCTTGATTCGGAAATGGATTTATGTGCCATTTCATGTGCATCTGCGGGATCATAAATCCGTTTTAAAAGTGTACATCTTGGAAGCTCATGGCAGCCGTTACAAACGTAAGGAGGTTTACTCTTAACAGAGCAGACATCTTCTTCAAAATCACGGCAATGAAGTGTACATTCTGAGCATAGGCTGCATTTATAGGCAGACTGATGCGTGCATCCATTCGCACCGCAGACTTTCTTCGCTTTACATGAGCCGCGGTATTTACAGGGATTATAGGGATACCCAGGACGTCCGCTCTTTTTGTCATAGGAATATTTTTTGATTTCCTTGGCTACAGTTGTCCGGTCTTTTCCCAGTTTCTTTCCGATAGCACCAAAAGAGGCGTTTTCCTGAAGGCGCTGAGCTATGATCGGGCGGTCTTCGTATGATAAAAACTTTGACATGGCGACTCCTTTCCAGCTGCCAGAAATCAAAGTATAACAGAAAAAGAGACCAACTTTCCAGCCAGTCTCAATCTTTGTAAAAGAAAAACCATACCCTTTTCTTTTATTCAACACAATATAACTATACGGTCAATTCGAGATGCTGGGTATGGAATCTCGAATTACAATTCAAGGTCTCCAGAAAATCCAAACAAGAGGGTATTGCGCCCAAAAATAAGAGTCAAAAAAGAAAAGAGACAGTCCTACGGAGCTTCTAGGCTATGAAAAAGCCCAGATACTATGGGAATGTCTCTTGCTTGCGTGTCAGGGGTCAAAAATCAATATTAACCCGCAGCCCCACTAAATAGTTTATTCAAACTCGGCGTGCCCTTTGTTGCTCTTAACTGTATTTGTTTAAGTTTTGTGCAAATACACACCGCTTTTTACTTCAATTACATCATTTATTCTGGCTTGCTGATTTTCTATTGCCAAAATGTTGCCACAGTCGACTTAGCAGTTGACTTCAATGTAAGATTTAATTTTCTTTGTTTTCATTGACCTTCAAGCTATTTGCTTTGCTCTCAAAATCACCTGTTTTTTTCCAAGCTGCTACAGAACCTGCCCCAATCATGTATACCATTCCTGCATCTCTAAGTTTCCAAAAAATTCTTTTCATACTATTTTCAGACTTTATTCCTGTAATATTTCTACCTATCCGATTTGTTATACTATCATTTTTTAGCAAGTAATCAACTACTAATTCTTCAGGAGATGCAAGTTTCTCATGTTTGATAATCACTAAAACAGAGTTATCATTTTCTTCAATTAAGGGTTCTTTTAATCTCAATTTAGCCATAGCTTCAAATGCTGTATTTAATCCTTCACCTACATCCTTATTAGGTGCCTCTGGGAATTTATTTATAAGGCGTACAATTTTAGGATTGCGAGCTGACTGTGCTGTTAATATATTATCAACTGTCACATATCCTGGTAGTTTACCCGGACTTTCAACCTCTACACGATTATCAAATATTCGGATTTGAATATCCGTTGCAATACTGTAGTCTCTATGTAGAACAGCATTAGTAATAATCTCATGCAAAGTTTCTTCTGGATATTCTATTGTTTCAAATTCCTTACCAAATTTTCTGATCGATTCAATAATCTCCTTTGTTTTACTAACAGCCTCATAAATTTGACTATACGCACATCCCTCAACTGTAATTGGAACCCCAACTAACGTATCACGCTCTGCTTCTCCACTAGTCTGGTATCGAAATATTTTTATTGATGAACGTTTGGGTAAACAAACCTGCGGCTCATCAGAAAATAGCAATAGTGCCGCAACAGTTAACTTCCCACCAACAAATAGCCGTTGTTTTTTTAACCATGCTTCTGTATCTGTATCTGGCACAATACTATTTTTAAATCTCTCCCAAACTATAGTATTGTCTACATCTGATAAATCTGATTCAGCAACTGTTTCATTCTCGAAAGAAGAAATTCCTTTGTCCAATTCCAAACGTCTTATCTTCTCTGGAGTATCACAAGGAAGATTTTGAGCGCCTTTTCTAACATACGGAACTTTCCCATCCGTACAATATACTACAGATTGTGTTTTAAAAATAGTAACTTGTAATACATATGTTTCAAGTACTGGATGTTTCAAAAACACTACTTCATAATTATTTGTCAATACCAGCATATTTGAAATCATCTGTATAAATCCATTAGCATCCTCAATCGTTTTAAATTCTTCCCAGTGCTTTATCTTGGTATCATTTTCTTCTCTTATGCCTAAATAGACATCACCTCCACTTGCATTTGCAAATGCAGATATTGTTCGACCCAACTTCTTTCCTTCAATATCTTTTGACTTAAAATCATTAAAATGATTTTCTTCTATTGCAAATAATGAAATCAAATCTTTTTCTGATAATGTTCGTTCTTCAAAGCTCATTGCATAACCTCATTTGATAAAATTTAATGTTTTTATGGAGCATTGCTTTCAATCAGTTATTCCTATGAATCACTGGCAACAAAAATCCTTTAAACATATAAAACAAAAATAATTGATACATATCAGGTTATCATATAGACCATCTGCCATATAAAATAATCTGCGTAAAATTTTCAATTATTCGAATTCAATCGTAGCCGGCGGCTTCCCCGTACAATCATAAAGCACCCGGTTCACATTCTTCACCTCATTCACGATCCTGCTGCTAACCTTCCCAATCAACGCCCACGGCAGTTCCGCGAATTCCGCCGTCATAAAATCAGTCGTCGTCACCGCGCGCAAGGCAACCGCATAATCATAGGTTCTCTCATCCCCCATAACACCCACCGACCGCATATTCGTAAGCGCCGCGAAATACTGATCCGGCTTATTGGGAATATCCGCACCGGCTATCTCTTCCCGGTAAATCGCATCCGCATCCTGCAGCATCCGGACCTTGTCCTGCGTCACCTCTCCGATAATGCGGATAGCCAGTCCCGGTCCCGGGAACGGCTGACGGCTGATCAGCTTCTCCGGTATTCCCAGCTCTCTCCCTGCCGCACGCACTTCATCTTTGAAAAGCAGCCGCAGAGGCTCCACGATTTCTTTGAAATCCACATAATCCGGAAGGCCTCCCACATTATGATGGCTCTTGATAACCGCAGATTTACCAAGCCCGCTTTCAATCACATCCGGGTAAATCGTGCCCTGTACCAGAAAATCCACTTTCCCGATTTTTTTCGCTTCTTCTTCAAACACCCGGATAAATTCTTCTCCGATTATTTTTCTCTTCTCTTCCGGTTCCACCGCACCGGCCAGCTTTTCATAAAAGCGCTGCTGCGCATTGACCCGGATAAAATTCAAATCATAAGATCCGTTCGGCCCGAATACCTCTTCCACCTCGTCCCCTTCGTCTTTACGAAGCAGGCCGTGATCCACAAATACACAGGTAAGCTGTTTTCCCACCGCCTTTGACAGCAGGACGGCCGCCACGGAAGAATCCACGCCGCCGGAAAGGGCACACAGGACTTTTCCGTTTCCGATCCGTTCCCGCAGCGCACGGATGCTTGCCTCCACAAAGGAATCCATCTTCCAGTCGCCCGCGCAGCGGCAGACGGTAAACAGGAAGTTAGACAGCATCTTCTTTCCTTCCCGGGTGTGTACCACCTCCGGATGGAACTGGACACAGTACAGGCCTTTTTCCACATTTTCCGCAGCCGCAACCGGGCATACCGGAGTGGCAGCTTTTATTTCAAATCCCGGAGCCGGCCGGGAAATATAATCCGTATGGCTCATCCAGCAGACGGAGGTTTCCGATACATCGGAAAACAGCTTTCCCGTTGTGTCAAAATGCACTTCTGTCTTTCCGTATTCACGAACCGGAGCGGTGGATACCGTTCCTCCCAAAAGATGGTTCATCAGCTGGGCGCCGTAGCAGATGCCCAGTACCGGAATCCCCAGTTCAAATATGCCTTTATCACAGGAAGGAGAATCATCACCGTATACGCTGTTCGGGCCGCCTGTAAAAATAATGCCCTTGGGATTCTTCTCACGGATCTCCTCCAGGCTCATGGTATAGGGGTGGACTTCACAGTAAACGTTGCATTCCCTGACTCTTCTGGCGATCAGCTGGTTATACTGCCCGCCGAAGTCCAGGACAATCACTAATTCTCTCTCCATTTTTCCTCCATTCTGCCGCCTTGCGGCGTGTTCGTACATTCGGGTAAATCTCAGGTGACTTTTTTCAGTAAAATAAGTATCACATAAAAATACATTTCATTATAAAATACTCACTGTCGTTTGTCAAAACCTTTTCTTACCCGTTTTTTCCTTATTTTACACACCATTTTGTATTTTATGCCGCAGCATTTAATGCCATGGATAAAATCGCAGCCTCACTATTGTTCCCGCCGCCGGTGCATAGCCGTTTCCCACTTATGGCCCCGGTACCTGCAGACATAACAGATTCCCCGGAACACCCAGTCGATAACCATAGCGCCCCATACGCCCAACAGTCCCAGACTGAACTGGTAGGTGAACAAATAAGAAGCCCCCACGCGGAAAAGCCACATGGAAAGAATAGCTATCACCATGGTCCAGATAACATCACCTGCACTGCGGAGGGTATTCGGCAGGGTAAAGGAGGGTACCCAGAAAAGAACTACCATAACATTATGGAAGCGCATGACTTCCGTTGCCATCTTTGCCGCTTCCGGGCCCAGGCTGTACATCCTGACCAGCACAGGCATGCTGAAAAACATGATAACGGATATCACCGCAGTAACAAGAATGGTAATCGTCATCAGCTTTTTGGTAAAATACCTCGCCTGTTTATATTCTCCGGCTCCCACACATACCGCGGATACGGATACCAGCGCCAGATTTATGGCCTGTCCTGCAAGGATATTCCAGGAAGCGAGGGTATTGGCAACCGCATTGGCGGCGATAGCCGACGTCCCCATAGTAGCCACCACGCTTAAAACCAGGATTTTCCCCAGCTGGAACATGCTGTTTTCCATACCGTTCGGCACGGCGATAAACAGGATTTTCTTAATTAAGTCCCCATTGAACTTAAGCCGGACCTGCCCGCAGAAATTAATGGGCTTTTTGGGATTAAACATCATACAGAAAATGACAATAGCCCCCACAAAGCGGGATACCGTCGTGGGAATCGCCGCTCCCGCCACGCCCCATTTCAGGCCGAAAATACAGATCGCATTTCCCGTAATATTAATGACATTAATGAGCAGGGAAATCCACATGGTGACCTTGGCATTATTCATGGACCGGAATATGGCGGCGCAGGAATTATAGATAGCCAGTCCCGAAAATGAGACGGCGGTAATGATCAGATAGGTTTTGGCGGACTGCATGACATCCGTATCGATTTTTCCAAATATCAGATGGAGCAGCTGGTCGTGGAAGCCGATAAATATTACGGAAATCCCCAATGCCAGGGTGGTGGCAAACATGATGATCTGCCAGGCGGCTTTGCTGGCCTCTTCCGGATGCTTTTGTCCCAGGAAATGCCCGGCTACCACAGCGCCGCCCGTTGCCAGCGCTGAAAAAATATTGATCAGCAGGATATTTACGGTATCTACCAGGGACACCCCCGATACGGCGGCCTCCCCTACAACGGAAATCATAATCGTGTCCGCCATACCAACGGCTATCGCCAGTGTCTGTTCAATGACCAGAGGAACTATCAGTTTTTTCAGGTCCTTGTTTGAATAAAGCATTTGTAATTGTCCGCCCTTATTTTTTCTTTTGTACCTTAAATACATTTTTCTTATTCTTAACCGAAATTTTACGTATTTATTGTATTCCGTTTTGAGACTGGTGTAAATACTTTTCTCGTGTTGCCAGTCCGCCTCTGATATGGCGCTCCGATTTATTGACGTCCAGTACTTTCCTGGCTTCCCTGGCTAATGCAGGATTAATCTGAGACAGGCGTTCCGTAACATCCTTATGTACGGTAGACTTACTGATGCCGAACTGCTTCGCGGTCTGGCGTACAGTGGCATTGCAGTCAATAATATAGTTGGCAATATCGATTGCTCGCTCCTCGATATAATCTTTCACGGATTTCCCCCGGAAAACTTGTTTTTACAATGTATGCGGGGATGAAATCCAGTATGTCAACTTTTCCGGGCGTAAAATAAAAACTGATTTCCGTTTATATTTCCGCCCATTCCTCATAAGCGCCTTCCCATGTTTTCCGTGTAAAAGGACGTATGGGATCTCCGGTACGCTGCGCGTATCTTTCTGCATATTCCAGGAAATAATACAGGTGCTCCCTTCTGGTGCGCAGCTCCCGGATACGGATGCCGCTCCAGACAGGAACCCTTTTGTACTGGTCGCTCCTCCTGAATTTCTTAATGAAACCTTCGATATCATAAGGAACTCTCCGCTCTTCCACCGAAATTCCTCCCTTTCCGGTACTGATCAGAGTATAGGGTGCTCCCGGTTCACAGCTATCCATAGGCAGGCCGCAGGAACCGGGATTTATAAATACCTTTTTCCCGCTCTCAATAAACCATTGTATGTGAGAATGCCCGAAAAGATATACGCCGTCCTCCAGCTTCCCACACTGTTCCTGAAATTCTTGGTTTTCATTCAGATGGCCCCGGATATCTTTCAGAAGCCGCCTATGCTTCAACTCCCCTTCTCTATACATAAGAGGAATAGTCGGGCAGCTGAATTTACCCAGTTCCGCTTTTCCAATAAAATTCCCGGAGGAATGAGCCATATGGAAACCAATCCCGCTCTCTGCATCCCGGAAACTCATTTTTTCAGGAAGCCCCTGTAAAAATATCCTGCTTTCCGCGCTGAGGGCATAGGCACACCAGCAGGAAATATGCATCTGGCCACCTTCCCAGCGCGCCTCATCTTCTCCCTGCATTTTTTCGATATACTGTTCCTCATTCCCCCGGATGACACAGGCATGTTCCAGACCGGCTATCCGTCGTACCACCTGTTCCGGGAATGGCAGGCTCAGGCAGTAATCCCCGGTAAATAGGTACGCATCTGCCGACTGCCGGGCGGCATCCGCCAAAACACCCTCCAAAGCATCCAGATTCCCATGGACATCGGATATCACCGCATATTTCATATATCCTCCTCCGCCCCTTCCCCTGTCAGACACATATAGAAATCCTCCGCGTCCATCTCATCCAGCCGTCCGCTTCCAACCTGCATCTTGAGGATTTTCTCAACCGCCCCGTCACCCAGGGCGTTGATTTGTGCCACCACCTCCATCATCTCCCTGCCGGACTCCTCCGTCATTTTTTCAAACAGTTCTTCCGTAACCCGCAGCATCTCGGATGCCTTTTCCGTTATTTTCCCATCCGAAAACCCGTTCCAGGCTCCCGGATCCAGTTCCTCCAGCGTTTCGCCGTAGTCTTCTTCCATATTTCCCAGGGAAATCCAAAAATTTCTAAGATAGGAATATTTCCCAAAGGCCAGTCTCAGCCGTTCTTCCAGTTGCTGTAACTCTTTATCTCCTCCCATAACTCTCTTACCCTTTCCGCGATTCCTGATTCCTTGAGAACCTCTTCCTTCATCCGTGCCGTGTCCAGAAGCCAGCACGTTTCATTCCAATGCTCCGTTTCTTCCAGGCCGCCCTCTGTCCGAAGCATGCTCATTTGTTCCGCGGAAAAACAATCCGGCAGGATGTCCCATACCGCCACGTCTGCGACCGCATACAGCAGCTCCCACAGGATGTCTTTTCCGCCGGATCCTCCCAATACCTCTCCCCGGCGGCTCACATAGCATTCCAGGCTTATGCAGTTAAGAATCTGTCTGCACAAATCCATTCCTTCCGCTTTCCCCCTATCTTCACAGAATTTCCGTGCCAGCGGCTGCAGGGCATACCGTATCACGGCATCCCTGTCCAGTTCCACCAGACCCTCCAGCATCTCCGTCTCCCGGGGTGCAAACTGCCGGGCAAAGGAATCCCAATCCGTATCTATAAACCATAACAGGCACAGGTACTCTTTTCCCCGCTGGGAGCTGCCTGCAAAAAAATGCAGTTCGGAGATAAAAAACAGGCCCGGATTCACCTGGCAGTACCATTGATTCCATCTGCGCAGGAATCCGCAGGCGCATAAAGCCCGGATAATTTCCTCTCCCTGACCGGCAAAATACCGTTCCGCCTTCTCCTCCAGTTCCTTCCCGGACAGCATAACGGCATCTCTTTTTTCATATAGCTGCCGGCTTAATGCCTGAAGATCATAGGGCTGCAGATGTAAGGGCCGAAGGCTCCGGATAAAACATTCCAGCTCCGTTTCCCCGCCTCCTGTCATCTCCGTCAGATAAGAAAAAATAGCTGCCGCCGCTTCTCTCAGATTCATTGGAAGCCGCCCTTTCTTCTCTATAATCCGGATAAGCAGGGCGGTAGCGGACTCATTTTTCAGGAAATCATACCAGTACCATGGCTCCTTCCTGTGTCCGATTTCCACCAGCCTAAACTTTGCCTCCCTGTCAAGGCTGCTGTAGCGGATAGATTCCCGTACGGCCGCCCAATCCTCCCGGTATATCTCCTCCATACTTTTCCCGAACTCTTCCACCGCTTCGTCATACCGGTGTTCGTCTTCGATCTCTTCTTCCGAATCCTCTTCCCATTCTATCTTATCTTCATCCAGCCAGAGCGCGTATTTCTCCCGCTTTTCCAGCAGTTCTCTGCTGAATTCCACCCCGGCCTCTTCCTGGCTTCTTTCCATATCATACCTTAGGTCATCAAAATAAAATACGTTATTTTCTACAGCAGCCAGGCACAGCTCTCCCTTGTAATACCATTCCAGATAACGGTTGATTTCCTCCCTGTGCGCTTTTATATAAACATTTCCCTGCACCTACAGGTTGGCAGGCATATCCCCCGGCTGGAAGGGGAGCCGGTTTTTCATCATGGCTTCAAAATAAACCGCCGCCGCTTCTTCCTTATTCCGATAGAACCCGTATTCAATAGCTCTGCCCGCAGCTGCGGGAAATTCTTTTAAATCTTCCGTACTGACATCTGCCGAATCCCTTTTTATCCTGCTTAACAGCTCCCGGAATTTGTCCGTAAACCATTTCCGGAAGGGCTCTCCTGCCGGATTGCGGTATACCTGCAGCAGTTCATAATAGGAATAATAGTCCCGGTTATATTCAAAAAAGCACCGGTACTCCAGGTCAATGGCCCGTTCCATCACCCGCCGGCAGAACGCCCCGTCCGTCTGGGTAAGGGCACATAACGAAAGCAGCTTCCGGCAGCATTCAAAATAGCAGCAGCTCCTCAGCAGCAATTCCCTGTATTGGACAAAGTTCCGGCTTATGTACTGATGGATAAAGTCATTCGCAGAAGGATTCTGAAAACGCACCCGCAGGGCATTTCCCGCTTCCGGTACCGTCTCCGTATAAATCGCTGTCTTTTCCAGTTCCGCAATAACCCGTTCCGATTCCCGGAACAGGCTTCCCTCCTTTTCACCGGCCATGGCGGCCTGATAACATTGGTGGGCACGCTCCAGGTTCACGGGCAGGGGCATCAAATCCAGGATGATGAAGAATACCCGGGCCTCTTCGGAAAGGTTCTGGAATATCTGTTCCCAAAAATCCTTCGGCTCCTGCAGGTATTGCAGCATTCTCTGCGCACATTGCTCCGGCCTGTCCCCGGGCTGTACAGATCCCAGGTACATCTGGATAATGCGGGGATTATAATAAGGAGATAATACGACCTGATCATGAATCCGGTACAGCGCCTTCATCTGTTCCCAGGTGAGGGAAGATTTCCGCAGATGTCCCAGATAGATCCGCACCATATCCGTAAGGGAATAGGAATGCAGCCTGCATTCCAGCTTATACCTTTCCAGGAGGGCACGCAGCTCTTCATTCTGTCTCATCCCCTGCTCCAGCACATATTCCCTGGTAGTCAGGATAAGGACATAATCATTACGCAGCCGCACCGATTCGATCAGCCGCGCCAGCCTCCGCTCCTCCTTCCCCGCTCCATAGGCATTAAGAAAATTACTTCCCCAGAAATCGTCATAGATCACGACCTTTTTCCCGGGCATTTCCTGCGCCTTGTACAGATCACCCACGGACTCCGCCCACAAATAGGTGTCAAAACCTCTGCGGGACAGCCAGTATATGGCAAGCTGGTTGGCTAATGTCGTCTTTCCGATACCCGGCTCCCCGGACAGGATGATCGCACGGCCGGCTGCAAGAAGCTTCCTGGCTTCCTCATATACGGCTGTTTCCACAAAAAACTCCGCATTCTGTCTGGCTTTCTCCCATTCCAGCCTGGATTCCGCCAGCAATTCCCCGTTTACCACATCCCTTACGGTATTCTTCAGCACCTCCGTATTCCGGATCCACAGCTTATAATATTTCTCCTCCACCCTGGCATAGCCAGGCTCCCCGCTCCCCAGATAATTATTCAGATCCTTTCCCGTTACGATATCGTTGTCGGCAAGGATAAACGGATGGAACAATTCCCTGATTTTCTTTTTCTGCTCCGGGCTTACATCCCGGGCAAGCACGAGGATATACCGGTCCGGCTTTATCCGATCCGTCTTTTTCTTTTCCTCCCTTAGCTCCTTCCAGCGGATACCGCCGTCATTGGCCCAGCGCTTTGCCTGCAGGATAATACACTGCCCTTCCGGCGTGATACAGCGGGCGTCTATTCCCTGATCCGGCCCTTCCCGAAAGGCTTCCATATCTATCTTCTCCCGCACCTGTATCATATCCCTGGCAAACTCCTGGAACTCCAGAGGCTCCAGCAGCTGGTGGAAATCATAGTTCTTCATGCCGCGCCCATCCTTCCCGCATCTTCTCCGGCCTTTCTCTGCTGTTAATCAGACATGTTACCATCTACTGTTTTCTTTTCCCCTATCCAGAGAAAGCACCTCACCGGAAAGGTAGATCCTCCTCATCACTATCATAATCCACAGCAAATTCCAGTTCTTCCTCATCCATCCCCATGAAATATTCTTCTATCTCTCTTTCATATGTTTCTAAGGCCTTATTTATTTTTTTCTCCGCCTTTTTATTTTTACAAGCCTTATACAATGCGGAAGCGGCTACAAAAATAATCTCATTTTCATCCGTACATACCATATCGTCCGCTATATATCTTTTAACCATATCTTCCGCCCCTGCCCAGTCTCTCACACCGATTCGGACATAGATAAGAGCTGCGGCAGCGGCCATATTCCCGCTGTCCTGTTTATACCACTCCTCACAGTATGCAAGGGCTTCTTCCTTTTTCCCCTGTGATCCCAGTGCAGCTGAAATACGAAAATATAAATCGGAGGGATCCTCTTCCTTCCATGCAAACAAAGTAAGCAATTTCCGGCAGACGGATTCCAGATCCGCATATCTGTCCGCCATATCCAGTTCATCCAGATAATCCTCCAGCCAGTTTTCCACGTCGTACTCATAGTCGGTATCCTCATCCAAACAATACAGCTCCGGTGCAAAAGCAGCATCTGTTTCACGGCCCTGGCTGATAATCGTAAGCAGGAGATTATAACACGCATCCCATACTTCCATACCGGAATTCACCCGAACCATGTCCATGTAACATTCTGCTGTAAGGGTATTAAATTTTTCCCATAATTTTTTCATTGTTTATTTATCTCCTGTCATCTATTGTACTTATTATATCATTTATTTTAGCTCATATTGCCTATATTCTCCACCATAAATACAAAAAAACGGAAGACTGTATCCAGAATTCAAATTTCTTTCGCCCAAGCTACCTTTTTCCAGGTAACCCAAAAGCACGAAAAGTAAGGTCGTAGGATAGCCGGGCAGGGTACTTTTCCCTGCCCGTTTTTATACTGCGGCCCGCTTTTATGGGTATAAAAACGGGCATTTAAAAAGGAGCCTCCTTAAGAAGCCCCTTTCTTTCCCGCTATCTGGATCCCGCTATGATCCGGTTCAGTGTATCCACCAGCTCTTCCACCTGGAATGGCTTTGCCAGATGGGCATTCATCCCGCTTTCCATAGATTTCTTCATATCTTCTTCAAATGCGTTGGCGCTCATAGCCACAATGGGCACGCTTCTCGCATCCGGACGCTCCAGCGCCCGGATCAGCCGGGAGGCCTCCAGGCCATCCATCACCGGCATGCGGATATCCATCAGAATCAAATCATAGAAGCGGTCCCCGCTTTCCCGGAACATATCCAGTGCCTCACTGCCGTTTACCGCACAATCCACCACACACTTCTGCATCTCCAAAACCGTTTTGGCGATTTCCAGATTCAGTTCATTATCCTCAACCAGAAGCACCCGCTTCCCTTCCAGTCCGGTTCCTTCGTTCTCCGCCGTACCTTTGCTGCTTTCCGGCTCTATCCCCATTTCCTGGGTCAGGGTAAAGTAAAATTCACTTCCCTTGCCTTCTTCGCTTTCCAATTCTATCATACCGCCCATCATACGTACCAGACGGTCACTGATGGCAAGGCCCAGCCCTGTACCGCCGTATTGGCGGGAGGTATTGTCATCGGCCTGCTCGAAAGAGCGGAAAATGCGCTGCTTATTTTCCCCGCTCACGCCGATCCCGGTGTCTTTAACAGAGAAGAACGTACGAATACTGCCGTCCCCGTCCGGTTCCTGGCGCATCTTCAGAGTGACACAGCCTCCTTCCGGAGTGAATTTTACCGCATTTCCCAAAAGATTGATCAGCACCTGGTTCAGGCGGAGGCTGTCTCCTGTCACCCACTCCTGCGGGATATGGGTTTCCTGCACAAAGGAGATCCCCTTGGCCTGCGCCTGGGGTTCTATCAGGTTACGGACTCCTTCAGCCAGCTCCTTCAAACTGAAGCAGCCGGTTTCCAGCTTCATTTTTCCGCTTTCTATTTTGGACATATCCAGGATATCATTGATCAGACTCAGCAGATACTGGGAAGAACGATCGATTTTCCTCAGACAGTCCTCCACCCTGTCAGGCTCCTGTTTCTCCTGCATGGCTATCCCGGTCATACCGATTATAGCGTTCATAGGCGTACGGATTTCATGGGACATGCGGGAAAGGAAATCACTTTTGGCGCGGCTTGCCAAATCGTATTTTTCCCGGTTGATATTGCTTTCTATTATTTTCGATATTTCCAGAAGCTCCCTGCATTCCTCTTCCCGGAAGCTTCGCTCCTTTTCGTCTGTCCCATAGACAATACAGCCCGCATATTTACCATTATCATACATAGGCGCCACAAAACAGCAGGCGCCCGGAGGCAGCAGAAAGAAATCGGTTTCCTTTTCCGCCCGTTCCTCTCCGGGGAGGATCCGGTATCCCTCATTCAGACTGCCTGCATAATGCTCATACTCCTCCGCGGTAAAATAGCCTACCCTTCCGTCCATCCGCCTGTCCGGCCCGTTATGCCACTGGTATTCCAGATGTACCGTGTGATATTCCGGCTCCGCCCGGGAAATCACGATGTCCGTGAGACCATAATGGGTTCCCAGCTTCACCAGAAGGACAGCCAGGATTCCCGCCACGTCATTGCTCTTATCAAAGAAATTAAATACCAGGGTTACCATAGGGATTCCCCTCTGATAGGTAACGCTGACGATGTCATCAATTTCAGGCCTGCGGCGGACACGCTCCAGCTGTTCCCGTGACAAATCCTCATAGAAAGCCGATTCCCCGTTCCGTGCAAGCTTCGCAAAGGCCAGCGCCCATTCCGCCCTGTCGAGAAGCCCTGCAAACCCTTCCCCCGCCGTCTGCTCCGCCGCGCCGGACGAAATCCGGATACCCAATTCCGAATCCCGGAAAAGCCCTGCCACATTATCCCGCAGCTCCCGAAGCAGCTCCTCCGCATCGGACCGGACCGCGTTCTCCAGCCAGATCAGGATTTCATCTCCGCCCTCCCTCACAGCCAGCGGGATCAGACGTCCTTCCCTGACCAGCCTCTGCTTCATTTCCAGAATCGTATCGCCTATCTGCTCCAGAATGGCGTCTCCGAATACAATGCCGTACTTTTCATCCAGTTCCCGGAATTTATCCATATCCAGAAGCAGGAGGCAGCCCGCCTTTCCCGCATCTACCTGTGCACTGATCAGTTTTTCCCCGATATTGCGCTTGTACAGCCCGGTAACGGGATCCCTCCTCACCGTATCCAGCTCCATCAGTTCCCGGATTTTCTTCTCATGGATATTTTTGATGCTTCCGATGATCTTCGAACGCTCCTTATTGGTGTCATAGATTACCTTACCGGTCATTTCCACCCAGGAATAGCCCTTATCCAGTTCATCCATCCTGGTTTCAAACACCAGATTGATTTCCCCTTCGCTCCCCCGCAGTGTCTCCCTCACCAGTTCCCTGTCATCCTCATGGACATAATGCGATTCCATCCGGAGCAGATCTTCCCTGGTATAATGACACTCCGCCCGGCTGCCCATTCCTTCTTTCCCATCCACATTAAATACATCCAGGGAATCCTGGCGCACATCATAGGAATAGAGAATATCCGTACTGCTCTGCAGCGCGATCCGGTATCGTTCTTTTTCCTCCATCAGGCTGTATTCCGCTTCCTGCTGCCTGTTTGTCAGCTCGCGGACCACCTCATAGAGCTCATCCACTTCCGTGATATTACTCATCTGGTAACCGGACAGTTTGTTCTCCCGGCTTCCCCGGATACATTCCACAAGCCTGCGCACCGGCTTTATCAGATGGGAAACGATCACATAGATACTGATCACCCCAAAGAAAAGCCCTACTAATATTGCCGCCAGCAGGTTCCAGATGATTTTATCCCCTATGCCGAACAGGGTATCCTCCCCTTCGATACCGGCCACCACCCACGTTTCTCCCGCAAAGGGCGTATTGGTATTGTACAGATGCAGCGGGCTGATGCTGGCATACGCATCCTTCCCCCGGATCTCTATACGGTACAGGGATTCATACCGGGTTTTCTCCGCCGCCAGGGCTTCCTCCTCCATAGCCGCGGTTCCCGTTACCACCAGAGGGCGCAGGCTCCCGTCCTCCGCACACTTAGCTAACATATAGCTTCCCTGGTTCTTGCTGCTCAGTTCCCTCACCGGCAGCAGCTCCGCCAGATATTTTGCAGAGATTTCCACGCCCATCACTCCGTAAACCGTGCCCTGATAGAGCAACGGGACGGAATAAGTGATCATGCGGTAGCTGTCGCTGCTGGTGTTTCCTTCCATGGCAAAGGGTTCACTCCAATAGGCCAGATTGGTAAACTCCGTATCCGGATAGAGCTTTGCCGCCTCATAAGGTTTATAAAAAAAATTATCCCACTGGTTGGCGCCGCTTTCCCCAAAGTGGAAATCCGTGGTCCAGAGAGTGTCAAAGGGAATCCCTTTCTCATGGGAAAAGCTGCTGTTTCCCCTTTCCAGGAGCACATCGGAATAATCCGGAGGGGTACCCTCCGGATCCGAATCCCGGAAATAAACACCCTGGCAGGTATTTTCCCCCTCCCCTATCTGATCGTTGGCAAGAATCAGAAACGATCCGGTCACGGTATTTTTCCGCATGACAGACAAACAGGTATCCAGCATGGCCTGCAGAAATTCCTTCTGCATTTTCTCATTGCGCAGAAGCTCTTCCGCCGGCCACCCTCTGTTGATGACAAGTTTTTCCATCGTATCCTGGGCCGTGCCCACTTCTTCCTCCAGATCCGACCAGCGCTGAATCATACTGTTTTCCAGAAGGATCCTTCTGTTTTCCACCGTCTGGTTCAGGATTCCCACCGAATATTCCTTCAGGAGAAAAGGCGTGCCGCTGAAAAAAAACGTACCATAGGAAATCATGGACTGCACGACCATAACAAGAATCAGCGGCACAATAAACAATTTAAAAATCGTTTTTTTCTTGGTTGTCATTTACTCTCTACCGCTTCCTGCAGCTTACTTTCCAAGCTGGTAAACCATTCGTCAAAGGCTGCATCCGAAATAAATTCCGCGGTGGCTTCCTCCAGGCTTTTTCCTGCATTCAGGCTCTCTTCCACCACCGCCCTGTCGGCAGCCGCCTTGTCGGAAAGGTCGTACTCCAGAACCTTTCTTGCCGCGGTTCCTCCCTGGAAGGCCTTATTCGTATACATCTTGCTGCTCTTCACCGTATCAAAGGCCGCCACCAGCGTATCAAAGGTCTTGGGTGCAACCTCCAGCCCCTTTTCCGCTATCACCTTATCCAGCATACCCTTGTCGTTGGCATCCTTTTTTACCGGCAGATAACCGGAAGCACAGCCGAACACGATATTATTCTCCGACTGGGTAAACCATTTGAGGAATTCGGTGCAGGCATATTCCCTCTGCGCGTCCGATCCGGTCACCACCATACCTGCGCCCTGCTGCACCGCATAAGGGCTTCCGCCTTCAAATACCGGGGCGGGCAGGATTATATATTCAATGGGATAGGTTTCGTCCTCCAGCTCCACCGCATCCGGGAAATACATGGCGGAGGTGGTAGAGCCCGTATAAGATATAATTTCCCCGATTTTCACATCATCGGAACGGAATCTGCCGTAAGAGCTGAAATAACCGTTTACATAAGGCACGTACCAGGTATCCCAGATATGCTTCATCACATCCCGGTCCACCTGCAGGGTTACCTGCTGATCCTCCACCTTGAAAATTTCCGTTCCCAGCTGCATGGAACCGATAATAAATAAATTAGCCATGGCATCCCTGCCGTAAAAGGCCTTACCGTCGTTTTCCGCATCGGGCGTCAGGCTGTCCGTCCACTCATAGTATTCCTTTGCCGTCTCCGCCAGCCCCTCCATAGTGCCAAGCGCATCCAGGCTGGCTCCCGTGGCGTTGGCAAACGTCTCCCAATCCGTCTTATCCAGCATGAAAATCTCACTGGATTTGGCTGTGGGGAAAATAAAAAGCTGGTTCCCTTTCCCAATCCGTCCTTCTTCCACATAAGAATCCACATACTCGCCGATTTCTTCATCGGTCAGGTAAGGGGACAGATCCGCCAGATATCCCATCTGCTGAATCTCATAAGCCGTATCCGCATAGCTGGAAAAAATATCCGGCGCTTCATCGCTGCCCACTTCCTTTTTCAGGGCGGACATCACCGATTCCTCCAGCTGGTTCACATCCCCTTTTCCCGTGCTTTTTACGAATATCCCTTTTTCCATCCCCACCGTATCATTAAATTCCTTCACCAGGGAATCGAATGCGGTCTGCTGGGCCCCGTTATAATAATGCCAGACCGTAACGGTAACCGGGTTATCCGGATCCAGCTTCCCCTTCTTCTCCGATCCGCAGCCTCCGAGCAGCATCGCCCCTGCGGCGGCCGCCGCGCAAAACAGAACCAAGATACGCTTCTTTTTTCCTGAAAGTATTTTCATATCCGCCTTTTCCTCCACACCCTGGTATATATTACCTTATTCCAGCATTATACATGATTCCGGGACAGTTTGCATCCTTTTCACGGCTATTTTTCCTTTTAAAAAAATGATATACTGTAATCGATGAGAAAAGCCTGTGTATTTACTGCGCAGACCGCAATAATCCCCGCATACGGCCGCCCTCCCGGGCAGAAAGGAACTCCTATGAAAAACAGGAAAAAACCAGCTTTACCGGCTCTGGAAAAGACCCCATGGACCGCCGGTTTGCATACAGAAACTATATGGCAGGAATATCCGCGCCCGGCGATGGTGAGAAGCTCTTACCTGAATCTGAACGGACTTTGGGACTTCTGCATCACTTCCTCTCCCGCTGTCCCTTCCGCCTATGACGGCTCCATTCTCGTCCCTTTTTCCCCGGAAAGCCCCCTGTCGGGTGTAAAACGCCAGCTCCTTCCGGGAGAATATCTCTGGTACCGCCGCAGTCTGACCCTCCCCGGCAGCCGGGAGGGAAAACGGGTCCTTCTCCATTTTGGGGCTGTGGATCAGAAATGTGTCGTTTACCTGAACGGCAGGCAGGCGGGGGAACACACAGGAGGATATCTTCCCTTTTCCCTGGATATCACAGATGATATGGGCGATCCCTGCGAACTGATCGTCCGGGTGCAGGATTTCAGCGACAGCTCCTATTACAGCCGGGGGAAGCAAAAGCTGGAAAAGGGCGGCATGTTTTACACCGCCCAGAGCGGTATCTGGCAGACCGTATGGCTGGAACTGGTTCCCCAAAACCACATCCGCTGCGTACGTTTTACCCCGGATTACGATAATGCCTGCTGCCGTATCCTGGTGAGCACCTCCGGCGGCTTCCCGGACGGTGCGCGGATCCGCTGCGGCATACGCCCGGAAACCGGGGACGATGCACGCCGCAGGGACGATCCCTCTCTTCCCCCCGCCCCTTATGCCCCCGTCCTCACGTGTTTTCTGACACCGGAAAAAGAGGAGGCAATAGCCCTCCCGGATTTTACCGCCTGGACTCCTGAGAACCCTTTTCTGTACCATGTGGATCTGGAATGGGGGGATGACCGTGTGGAATGCTATTTTGCCATGCGCAAATGTGATATCCAGACAGACACCTGCGGCCTGCGCCGCATTTTTCTGAACAATGCGCCCTATATGCAGACAGGTGTGCTGGATCAGGGCTACTGGCCCGACGGCCTGTATACCGCCCCCTGTGACGAGGCGTTCCTGTTTGATATCCGTTCCATGAAGGAGCTGGGCTTCAACATGATCCGGAAACACATAAAAATAGAGCCGCAGCGCTGGTATTACCACTGCGACAGGCTGGGCATGCTGGTATGGCAGGATATGGTGTGCGGAGGCACCTCCTACCGCCACTGGTTCGTCACCTATATGGCAACTCTTTTTAATGCGCTGCATTGGTCTGTAAAAGACGGGAAACGGAGCCGCTTCCTGTTATCAAGAAGAGAAGAAGAGGGACAGAAGCTGTTCTACCGGGAGATGCGCGAGACAATAGAAACGCTCTATAATCACCCCTCCATCGTCTGCTGGGTGCCCTTTAACGAAGGCTGGGGCCAGTTTGACGCCCTGCAGGCGGCTGCTTTTGTACGCACCCTGGATCCCGGACGGCTGATCGATCACGCCAGCGGCTGGTTCGATCAAAAAGGCGGCGATCTGTGCAGCCTGCATTATTATTTCTTTTCCCTGAAATTCACCCCGGAGCCGGTCCGGGCGCTGGCGCTGACCGAATTCGGAGGCTATTCCTGGCAGATCCCCGGCCACAGCTACAGCGACAAGCTCTATGGCTACGGAAAATACAACAGCAGGCAGGCACTCACGGAAGGCTACCGCAAGCTCCTTGCATCCACGATCCTGCCCGCCGTGGAAAAGGGGATTTCCGCCACAATCTACACCCAGCTCTCGGACGTGGAGGAGGAGGTAAACGGTATCTACACCTATGATCGCGAAATCCTCAAGCCGGACAAAGAAACGGTGCGCCGGCTCAATGAAACCATGAAGGCTCTTGTCACCCGGACCGAAACCAATCCGTAACACAGGCCCTTCTTTCACGGTGCATCCGGCTTACAGGAAGTCCCGCTCTCCTTCCACATGTTACGGAATACGGGAATATACATAACCAGGCTGAACAGCATGAACGCAGCGCAGACAAGAATGAGGGCGTCCGCCGCCGCGGAACCGATTCCCGGGAACAGCAGAAGCACAAAGAGCAGGACATACAATACCGCCGTACATACCTTGCCGAACCATTTGGCTCCGTCCAGTTTTTTCCCCCGCGGAAGGAGGAGAAGGCCCATTATCCCCATAAAGCCTTCTTTTATGATGAAAAGGACAAGAACAGCCCGCATCAGGGGATACCGGATGGCAAAACAGACAACAAGCGCCCCCTGGGTGAGCTTGTCCGCCAGCGGATCAATAAACTTGCCTAACTCCGTTATCATATGGAACTTTCTTGCTATTTTGCCGTCGAACATGTCGGTAAGCCCGGATATCCCCACGAGGACGGCCGCCGTATAATAGTCCGTTACACTGTCGGCCTGCACATAGATCCAACTGAATACCGGTATCAGAAGAATCCGGAAGTATCCCATGAGATTAGGAATGCTGAATATTTCTTTTGCAGTGATTTTTGATTTAGCCATGCTGCCCCCTTTTACAAATCGTCCACAGGAATCCTATTTATTATACCTTTATCCGTTTTCCTATGCAATTGGTTCGGGCATTTTTTATCTGCCCCCTGGTAACCGTTCAGCCGGCCCTTTTCTATCTTGACTTGCCCGCCCGCCTGTGCTATCCTATACAAAATTTCATATCCTTGAAAGGCTGTGATAAGAAACAGTAAGCATTTTGGATTTTACAGAGAGAAGGCGGCAGGTGCAAGCCTTCATTGAAAAAATGCCCAACCCCTCTTTGAGCCGTATGCCGAACCGTTTTTACGCAGTAAGCATCACCGGGTTCTCCCGTAACAGAGAAAGGTATCGGGCCTGCGCCCTGTACCAGGAGTGCGGCATTCTTCCGAATTTAGGTGGTACCACGGACCTGAAAGGTTCGCCCTAAGCCAATCCCTTTTTACCCGGGACGGCTCAGGGCTTTTTTATTTCCGGGAAAGCGGCGCCGGTGCGCAAGGCTTTTCCCGGACCCGGAAAGCTGTCCTGCCATGAATCCAAAGGAGGTTATTATCATGAAACTTGCCAACCTGATTGGGGAGCGCTTTAAAGAAACTCCCTCCGACTGTGTCATCGAAAGCCACTCCCTCATGCTGCGGGGCGGCTATATGAAGTATGTGGCAAACGGGATCTATTCTTCGCTTCCTCCCCTCCGCCGTATCACGAAAAAGCTGGAACAGATCATACGGGAGGAAATGGATGCCCTGGACGGGCAGGAGGTGCAGTTCCCGGTGGTGCTTCCCGCCTCTCTCTGGCAGGAATCGGGACGCTATGAATCCGTGGGCAGCGAACTTATGCGCCTTAACGATCGGAACGGTTCCCCGCTGGTGCTGGGAATGACCCATGAAGAAGCGGCGGTGCACCTTGTACGGGATTATGGCTCCACCTACAGCCGTTATCCCTTTATGTTTTACCAGATCCAGACCAAATTCCGGGATGAAGCACGTCCCCGGGCAGGACTTATCCGGGTCCGGGAATTTACCATGAAGGACGCTTATTCCTTCCATACCTCCATGGAGGATCTGAACGCTTATTATCTTAGATGCCACCAGGCTTATGAACGCATCTTTGCCCGGGCAGGCATTCCCGAGGTGCTGTCCGTGGCTTCGGACTCCGGGATGATGGGCGGCAGTCTTTCCCACGAATTTATGCTCCTTACCCCGGCGGGGGAGGACTCCCTTGTCCTCTGCCCTTCCTGCGGCTACCGGGCCAATAGGGAAGCCGCGGAATCCATCCCCCTTCCCTGCCCCCAGGAAGAAGAAGCCCCTCTTACCCTGGCGGAAACACCGGCTGTCCATACCATTGAAGAACTCTGTTCCTTTTTGGAGACATCCGCCAGGCAGAGCTGCAAAGCGGTCGTCTATCAGAAAAACAGGGATGATTCTTATGTCGTGCTCTTTCTACGCGGGGATTTGGACGTAAATGAAACCAAACTCACCAATTACCTGGGAGAGGAAATCCACCCGGCCCGGATCACCCCGGACTGCGGACTGCATGCCGGTTATATCGGACCCTGCGGCCTGGATTCCAGCATTACCGTTCTGTATGACAACTCCCTGGAGGGCGCGGTCAATCTTTCCTGCGGCGCCAACCGGGAGGCGTTCCATTATACCGGCCTGTGCATGGAACGGGACTGCCCCGGCGTCCGGTACCACGATTTTGCCAAGGCGGTGGAGGGAGGGATCTGCCCTTCCTGTAAAAAACACACCCTGACCCTGTCCCGCGGCATTGAGGTGGGAAATATATTCCAGCTGGGAGATAAGTATACCCGGGCTATGCATATGCAGTATACGGATGCCGAAGGGGTATCCCATTATCCGGTCATGGGCTGTTACGGTATCGGCGTGGGACGTCTGGCCGCCTCCGTCTGCGAGGCCCGTCATGATGACTGCGGTCCCATTTGGCCTGTGACCATCGCCCCCTGGCAGGTTCATCTGTGCTGTATGCGCAGCGATAACCAGGAAGTACATGCTGCGGCCGACAGACTGTATGAGGAGCTCACGAAGGCCGGAGTCGAGGTTTTATATGATGACCGCAACGTGAGCGCAGGTATCCTGTTTTCCGATGCGGATTTGCTGGGGCTTCCCATCCGCCTAATCATGAGTCCGCGGAACCTGAAGGATAACTGCGTGGAAATGGTCCTGCGCCGGGATAAATCCGATGCATCAAAACCATCCCTGGATGAAGCCATCCCCCGCGTAAAAGCAAAAATAAAAGAACTGATGGCGGAGCTTTCGCCCGAAAGCTGATGTCCGCCATCTGTCCCGCCTATCGATAGGAAGTCTTTAATGCCTGCCCCAGTATTCTGGGATCCTTATTATAAGGAGTGACCGGGCATATCCGTTTATTGGTGATTCCCAACAGAGAATATACGGCGATTCTGGCGGCCCGGACGGAATACTCCTCGGTAAATACCATGTCTTCCGGAATTTCCACGAACTGGCTTATCATGGCGAAGTTTGTGGAACCCTCCGGAACCACGGCGGGCCTGTCGCTCATCTTCCTGGGCTGGAACTGGGAATCGATATAAGGCATCATACAGGGGATCACATTTACCACGCTTTCCATGATTTCCTCCATTTCATCCTCAAAATGAAGGTGATGCAGCAGCTCCGTAAGCATTTCCCTGCCGGTGCACTCCCGCATCGGCTTCTTTACATAATCCCCCGCATTTCTGGTATAAAGCCCATAGCCCCAGAAAATAGTCTCATCCTCCTCCTGGGCCTTGAAATGAGGCTGGGCCGCCACTACGATGCTCATCCTCCAGCTGGAGTCCTTAAACGTCATAAGCGCTCCGCTTCCGGGTATGTTTCCGGAGAACTTTTCTATCTTCTTGAGAAGCCGGCTTCCCTTCATGGTAACCGTGAAGCTTTCCCAATTTGTCTCCTCCGGCTTTTCAAAGAAGGGAGCCGGATTTCCCAGGCCGGGCTTTTTAGCGGATACTTTTTTCCACAGCTCCCCTGACATGGGCTTTTCAGGCCGGAAAACGGCGGGCGTATCCATATCACCCAAAACGGCGTTATCCGTCATACAGCCATTGGTCATAATACACAGATCCCCTTCCTTCAGGCGAATCACTTCTTCCTCTTCGTTTCTCTCCAGATGGATTGCCGTTGCCGTAATTCCCTCTCCCTCTTTAAAATCAATATCCGTAACCGCAGCCCGGATGCTGAAATCCACGCCACGGGCCTCCAGCCATTTCTGTATGGGAAGAATCACTGATTCATACTGGTTATAAGGGGTTCTGGTCACACCCTCCAGCGTTTCAATCCTGGAAAATTCAAATATCATGCGGTTCATGTACCGCCGGAATTCAAACAGGCTGGACCAGGTCTGGAATGCAAAGGTCGTCTGCCACATATACCAGAAGTTCGTTTCAAAGAAATGAGGGGTATCCTTAAACCACTCTTCTATAGTCATATCATCCAGCTTCTCCTCCGGCGTGGCAAGCAGCTTTCCGAGAGCCATTCTGTCCGCATGATTAAATCCCATGGAATGCACATCCAGAATATTGGCATCGCCGTCAACCAGCCTGGCCTGGGCATGGGTGGGATGAAGATGATCAAAATTCAGGATTTCCTCGGTTACACTGTGTCCTTCCCAGTCCAGGGAAGGAATGGAGGAAAACAGCTCCCAGAAATTTTCATAGGTTTCTTCATTCAGCATCCTGCCGCCCCTGCACACAAACCCTTCCGCAGGTGTGCCGGAACCGTCATTGCTGCCGCCGAGTACCGGCATCCCCTCCAGGATATGGATCCGCTTTCCGTCAAATCCCGCGTCTCTTATCAGATAAGCGGCTCCTGCCAGGGAACCCAGACCCCCGCCCACGAAATACACTTCGTTGTCTTTTGTGGTTTTATTCTCCCCCGCAGGCACACTGTTTTTTTCATTTCTCCCGGCCGCACGTGCCGCCCCATAAGCGGCTGCCGCCCCGATCCCCGCGGCTGCCATGGTAACTTTTAATAAGGTGTGGTTATTTTTCTTTGCACTCATACTTTTTCCTTTCTTTTTCCTGCTCTTAATGGATTCTGTTTTCATGCTCCCAGAATACTATTTCCAAAAGCTTTTGTAATTAGGCAGAAATCCCATCCTGTCTGAAAAATGTACATGGGCGGTAAACTGTCCGGTTTTGCGACAGATTCCCGAAAATGTATATATATTTCATTCCTGTTACTTATTACAATAGAACGGTACAGAACTCCTCTTCCGCCGCGGCCGCACAATCTTCCCGGCCCGGAGCCGCCTTCTGCGGACGGAAAGCCGGCTGGCACATACGGAGTTTGAGTGATCCATATAAGAGGAGGCATGAAACATGCTTTTGGACAGCAAGCTGAAAATGGCGGCTTTTGATACCGCAATAAAGGGGATTTTAATAAACAAAAAAAAATATCCGGACAGAACGGCCCGGAATATATTAGACTTGGGCGCCACAATCTTCCGGCGGCCCATGGATGACGAGGAGAAAAAAAAGGCGCTTCTGCAGCTCAGGGAAAAGCTGCCGGCGTGTGACGACGATATATTGGCTTATATAAAGGATTTGTTTCTGTAAAAGCCCTTCCCCTGACAGCACGCAGACTATTTCTGCGCCCATCCGAAAAACCCGCCCCGGCGGCCTCCTGTAGCCGCAGGCACGGGCAGTCTCGCGGCAGCCGCCAAGTGGCAAGTGCATCCGTTTGGCTCGTTGCCCGCGGGAATAAAGAAACAGAAGGGGGCAGATTGCTGCATAGCGCAATTATTCTTCTGTAACTTTCATCATATAGTCTGCGCCGCCGAATCCGGGCGTGCTGTCCAGTCTGACCTCGCACCGGATACCGTCCATGCGCACAATGGCGGGAACATCCTTTACCTCATACTCCAGCCTTATGTTTTCTTTGGCGCAGTATGCCTCAAACTGTCTGAGAAAATCCTCTTTGGAGGCGGGCTTTTCCCTGAGAGCGATACAGAGGGAATAACCCGGCCTTCCCTGGTTCAGCTTCCGTGCCGTGCGGTACAGATACCAGTAGTCCCCCAGCCAGATTACCACAAGAGCCAAAAAGCTCACCACCACAATATAGCGTATCCAGGCCGGAATATAAGCTGCAATACCTATCAGCACAAACAGCATGATAACGATACACCACAAAGCCGCCATACCATTAATCATCCGTTTTTTCGCAGCGCACAGCTGAAGGAGCGCCCCCAGCACAATATAGCCTGCCAGCATAGGTACCAGCCAGGGCAGGGCCGGTTTTCCTACGGTACTGTAGTTGATGCTGGCAAAGATCACCACACATACCCATACAATTCCTCCTGTCAGGCCGCCTCTTTTCAGCGTTTCCATGTAAAGCTCACTGTCCCTGTTTTTATTCTTTGTCATCCGGAGTCCCTCCTTTATTGCTGTTGTCTGAAATCCGATCCTTTACCTCTCTCAGATATTTCCTGGAGATATACACCAGCTCCCCGTTTTCCAGCTTCGCTTCCATAAGCCCGTTCATCAGGGGACGGTACCGTCTCACCTTATCCAGATTCAATATTACGGAACGGGATATTCTTACAAAAGAAGCGGGAAGCATCTTTTCCAGCACATAAAGCCGTTCCCTGGTTTCCAGCACCTGTTCCTGCGTATGGATCAGCTGGATCTCCTGAACCGATTCCACATAGAAAATCCCGGTGCTTTTCACCCGGTGGATTTCCCCGTCTTTCCGGCAGGAAAGGGATACCACCCTCCAACTGTCCGTTTCTATATATTCTTTCAGCCCGGCGGTGGACGCATCCTCCCCGGCCAGACGGAGGAGAACTTCCTCCTGCTTTTTGTCTTCTACCCGCTGTATCCTGACCCTCACGGCTGTTTCCTTCCTTCTTCTTCCCCCGGCAACATGCCGAAACAGGACCTGCCGCAGGGTATATGACTTACCGTTTCCTCTTTCTGTTATCAGCATACCTGAAAGTCATCACAAAATCCATACTTTCACGGTGAGTGGGCGGAAAGGGAAGGTGAGTGGCAGAAAAATGCCCGGCAGGATCCTGCCGGGCGCTTTCTTATAAATTCAGACGGATTCCTTCTCCGTTTCCGCGAAACGTCTGGAAGCAAGCAATTCCGTGGAGCGTGCCAGCCTCCTGAGACGGCCCGCCACTTCCTGCGTTTCTTCCTTCATGCCTTCGGTCACCCACTGCATCACGACACCGCAGATTCCATAAGCATAAAAAGAACCGATGAATTTCTTTTCTTCCCCGCTAACCAGCCCCTCTGCATCCAGGGCCGAAGCCGCTTCTTCAAAGAGCGTGGAGGTAATGCTGTAGAGATAATTCCGGAAGCCTTCCGGCGCATTCTTTATTACATTGCCGTAGAATCCCTTTTCTTTCTTCAGGGTGTCCAGAAGCTGTTTTATGCGAAGATGCCAGTTATCAAAGGTAATCCCATCCAAAATAGGGACAAAGCATTCTTCGTAATAAATCCAGTCGAGAAGCTCATATTTATCCTGAAAATGATAATAGAAGGTCTGTCTGTTCAGACCGCAGGCCGCGGTGATATCCCCTATTGCTATTTTCAAAAAGGATTTTTCCGCCGCCAGTTCTTTCAGGCATTGGGCTATTGCTTTCTTTGTAATCAGGGAATCCGACATATCAGTCCTCCTCAATTTCTTACAGAACCGGTGTTTCTCCGGCATGTTCCGCCGTTTCGGGAGGAGGCTGCCGCCTCCTTTGCCTGCCGTTTCAGTAAACCAGAACCTCGCAGCCTTCCTCCGTTACCGCAACGGTGACCTCCCATTGTGCGGAAGGCTTCCCGTCCTCTGTATATATGGTCCAGCCATTGGCATCATCCACATAAATATCCGGACCGCCCAGGTTGACCATGGGTTCAATGGTAAATACCATTCCCGGCACCATGAGCATTTCCGTTCCCCTGGGGGCTACGTAGCTGACAAAGGGATCCTCATGGAATTCCAGGCCCACGCCGTGCCCGCCCATGTCGATGACGATACTGCATCCGTTAGCTTTTGCATGACTGTTCACAGCATCCGCCATATCCCCAAGGAAGGTCCAGGGCTTTACGGCTTCGATCCCCTTTTCCATACATTCCTTCGCCACGCGCACAAGCTTTTTTTGTTCCTCATCCGGCTCCCCGATAAGGAACATCCGGGAAGAATCGCTGAAATATCCTTTGTATATGGTAGATACATCCACATTCACGATGTCCCCGTTCTTCAGAATATCCTCTTCACTGGGGATACCATGGCAGACCTGGCTGTTGACCGAGGTACACACGCTTTTGGGAAACCCTTCATATCCCAACGGTGCGGGTATGCCTCCCAGCTGTCTGGTCCTGCTTTCCACCAGACGGTCGATTTCCGCCGTGCTCATTCCTTCGCGGATATTTTCCGCCACATAATCCAGCACCGCTATATTAATGCGGCCGCTTTCCCGGATACCGGCAATCTGCTCCGGCGTCTTTATCATGCTGTGATCCGGAACCATATGCCCCTGCATGGCAAATGTCTTTATTTTCCCGTCAAATGGTTCATGACATTGCTTATATTTTCTTCCGCTGCCGCACCAGCAGGGATCATTTCTTCCTAATCTTTCCACTCTATGCTCCTTTCGGGCTTCCCGTTAATTTTCCGCCGCAATCCTGGCTGCCAGTTCTTCCAGATACATCCAGCGCTCCATCTTTTCTTCCAAAAGCGTCTCCACTTCTTCCTTTTCCTTCGCAAGAACATTCAGCTTCACAAAATCTGTGACGGCAGCCGCTGTTTCCTGTTCCAGACGTTCCGCCCGTTCCTCCAGGGAAGCGATTTCCGCCTCAATGGTTTCATAATCCCGCTGTTCCTGGTAGGTAAACTTCAATTTTCTGGCTTTCATATGATCCGGCTTTCCTTTTCTTCCCGCCCGGTCGGCATCCGGATCCTCCTGTCCCTGTATACGGCCTCCGCCGCTCCCCTGCCGGGTTTCTTCCCCGGCCGCTTCCCTTTCTTCCATGGACAGGCGGAGGGCATAATCGGTATAACCCCCCTCGTACTGCCTGAGTTTTCCGTCCCTTTCGAAAGCAAAAATACGCTGTACAATACGGTCCAGGAAATACCGGTCATGGGAAACCGTAATCACGATTCCGTCGAAGCTGTCCAGATAATCCTCAAGAATAGCAAGCGTGGTCACGTCCAGATCATTGGTGGGCTCATCCATAAAATGTAGCCCTACCTCTGTATCCATTGTTTTTGCTGGGTTCAACAGAATACACAACTGTGTTTCCTGTTCACCTTCTATATTTTATATGAAAGAAAACGCATAGTCAATGTTAACCATGCGCTTGCTTATGCCCCTCAATTCCGAGGTGCATATATTCTGTTATTTTCTTTACTTATAAGTTTTTAAGTATGTTCATGTTCTTTTTATCCAGAGCCTTTTTCAATCTCTGATTTTCTTCTTTGAGTTGTTCGTTCTCTCCTCTTAGGAGCCGTATCTGCTCATGCAGTTTTGCAATCTCATTATCCATGACCATGTCAAGGATTCCTTTTCGTGGATCAACCATGCCAGCCTGTTTCTCCACAGCTTCATCTACCAATTTTCTCACTGTTGGATTCTTATAAAAGAACCCTCTTGATAATCCTGTTTGTACCATCAGTTTTGGTACTGTCACTCTCTCGCCTTCTTCTACCATTTCCAGTATGGTTATTCTGGCAAGGTTAATCTTTTCTACACTGACTCTGCGGTTACATTCCACCATCTTGTCGTATTTGCTCATATTCATCACCCCATCCATCGAGATTTTGCAGTATGATATCGGACAACCTTTTTCGTGCCTTTCGGGTATCATCTGCCAGAATCTGATTACTCATCTTCCTATAGTATTTTACATTTTTAAGATTACTGTGTCCCAGCAGCTTTGCTATTGTCCAGTCATCTAAATGCATCTCTGTCAGCTTTACGCCATAATAATGCCTGTATAAGTGAGAGCCGAAGCCGAATAAGTTGCCGTTATCATCTCTTATGTCCTGCTCTCGAATCATTTTTACGATTCGGCTTTGTATCGTACCATACTGCATCGGCTTATTCGGATTATTCTCATTCACAAAAATGTACTGCGTTTCTCCGAACCGTTCCTGTGTATAGGTAATCGCTTTTCTTATCAAAGCTGCCAGTTCTGCACTGACCGGTTTCTCATATGTGTTTGTTTTCATCTGCCGGATTCGTATAACGGTATCTATTCCCTTTTCATACAAGCAGTCCATTTCAAGTGTTAAGGTATCTGAGATTCTCGTTCCCAGCATCTGATGTATTACCATGAGTCTCGCAGTCTGCTCATCCGTATTTACAATCGCCGCGTTTAATCGCTTTAACTCTTCATCAGAATATACTTTGAATTCTGCTTTTGGCGTCGGTGGGATATCTCTTGTTAAAAATAAATCCTTTAAATTATGATATCCGCATGCATTACCGATGCTTTCTAAAACTGCTCGGAGCCTGTTTATATCTGCATGAAAATGCTTTGTTTCTGTTGCCTCTGTTTTCAGGTAGGTCAGGTACTCTTCAATGATTTCTCTTTCCAGTTCCCTACATGACTTAATCCGTGGATACCTTTCCTTTAGATATTTTGATAACCGCCTCATGGCAGTCATCTCTTTTTGTACACACGCAATTGCTTCTCCCTGTAGGTTTAAGTATATTCCCTTTTTCACTTCTTCCCGGATTTCCGTTTGGAATATCCTAGTGAAATTAACCGTCTTGGAACTTTTGATTAAGTTGTCCTTATAAGGAATGTCTAACTTTTCAAGTCTCCAGATATCTTTTTCCCTTTCCGGCATTCTTTTGTCATTGACAAAATCCAGCATCGCATCCAGATATCCAAATTCTCTCGTCTTTATTAAAGCAACTGTTCCATATACGCCCTCACGTTTTTTGGCGATTTCAATTCCTTCTTGAAACATCCACGCTTTCAGTTTTTTCATCCACACTTCTTTTTCTATGTTAGCCAGACTGTTGATATTTTTCGCATATCTGCTTAAAAATCGACATACCTTTTTGTAACGGGTACCTTCTGCATAAAAAGTTGCGATATCAACGTTCTTACTTCTATCCAGTAAAAATGCTCTTACCTCTTCTTTAACATTGCCTGACGGTAACTCGCTTAAATCGTAAAATGGATTCTTAGCTACATATTTTTCTCGCTGTTCAGCCGGTGTTATCCCACTATAATGAGCCAGTTCCTTGATGTATATTCTATTCTCCACTATCGTTCACACCCTTTCTGATGCAACTTGCCAAGCTGCCCTTTTTAAAATATTCTTCATTGGCTTTCTCTATCTTCTTGGGCATAAAGTCCACATACCGGCGCGTCATTTCTTCGTAGTCATGTCCCAGATAGTCTCGAATGCTTTGTATCGGAACTTCTGTATCATAAAATGCTGTTGCTATGGTATGTCTGTAGTCATGACTTCGGAAAATATATTCTCCGTCTTGGATATTGCATTCCTTGCATGCTCTTAGCATTTTATTCTTAAATGTACCCTTATGATAAGCACCGCCTTTTTTGTTCTGGAATATATACTCATCAGCCTTTCGGTTGTATTTTGCGATGTAAATTTTCATCAGTTTGTATAACGCCATCGGTATTGGTATTCGCTTGTAGGTTCGCATTTTTATCTGATACACCTGTATCCATGCATCCTGTCCCTGCATGTAATAGGCATTTCCTTTCAGCGTACATACCTCACTGATTCGAAGTCCGATTCCCCAGAGATGTAAAAACATAAGTCGTGTATCCTCCGGAAACTTATATAGGTTAGCCATAATTTCATCCATGACTTCCTGCTCCACACTTCGGTCAAGATGCTGTTCAAATGTTTTCTTTATGTAATAATCTGCATCAAACGGGATTCTTTCAATGTGACCTTTAACCTTTAAATAATTGAAAAAGTGTAGGATGCACATGACTTTTTTGTTAAATGTTTCTTCCTTAACTTCCCGAACCTGCTCTGCCCGGAAATACTCATCCATTTGTTGGCTTGTTACCATGCAGATATTTTCTGTCTCTGATTGATTTAAGTCTTCTAAAAATCCTCTTATATATACCTGTTCACTTCTGAGATTGCTGATTGCTAGGTTAGTAATGCCAATTCCATATTTTGTGTACATCTGTAGCAGATGCCTGTTTCCCTTATGAGTAACCTCTGCAAAGGATATGGATTGTGCCGGATTTGATGGGTCCAGTCTTTCGGGTTGCAAGTGCAACCGCTCCATATACCACACATTGGCATCCCAACGTATATCTTCGGCTTCCATAAAAAGTGCTTTTGCACACCATACGGTAACTCCTGCATAATAATGCTTTTGATAATCAGTTCCCAGCGTTTCCTTGAACCTCTCAATCTGCTCCAGTTCCAGTTTTTCAAGGTCTTCGATTTGCTCATTTACGCAAAAATCATATAATCTCAGCAGTCCTCCAAGTTGTGCATGCATCCGTTCCCTATTAGCTGCATGCTCGATGAAATAATGCAGTGTAGTGAAAACCTGCCTTTTCATCTTCTGTGGTGCTTTCTTCGTGAAATCCCATACTAAAAGTTTCTTGTTAGCTTCCTTATAAAAACTCTCTGCTATACTTATGTCCGGATGGTATGGCATGTATAATATGGTATCTGCATATTCCGGTCTTACTGATTTTCCACTGACAGTTATCTGCAACTGCTTTTTTATGGAATGCAGTTTCACTTGGTCAATGGTTTTTATGTATAATCCGCAGGATGTTTTATTTACCCTGCTCTGTAAATATTTTTCGTATTCTACTCTCCAGTGATAGTTCAGTTCACTGATATGCCAGATTTCATTTTCTATCATGAATGCCTTTAACTTATTTCTGTAGGAAACCGTAACTACCTCACAAGCCCGCAGTTCTTCCTCTAACTGTGCTATCAGTTCTTCCTTATTCACTTGTGGTTCTGTTAGCTGTAGCACTTTGGCCAACATGAGGTATCGCCTCCTTTACAGTAATTTGTCTATGCCGTATAGGTCGGAATGCCTTTCATAAAACTCTCTGCTTGCTTCCATAAGTTTGTCATCCAGTATTCCAAGGTACTTAACTGTAGTGTCCAGATGCTTGTGTCCTAATGCCTGACTGATAAGCTCCAGTGTCCAGTCTGCATTCCATCTTGAGACTGCAAAATATCGTCTCAGCATATGTGGCGTCAGCTTGTATCCTGTCTTCTTCTCCATACGTTTCAGCATGTCGTATACGCTTTCTACCATCATCGGCTTTCCTGCTGTTTCTCCAGCGATATTGATAAACAAAAGCGTCTGGTGTTGTAACAGTTTCCGATATTCACTCATGTATCCAAGCAGGTAATCAAAGGTATCATCACTTACCCTCGCTTTTCTGTATTCTGCATTTTTGGCTCTTGCATTATTATCATTATCATCTCTAAAATACACACTGATTGTCTTTCGCGGATAATCAATATCCCTGGTATAATCTACGCCAAGGATTTCTCCGATGCGGAAGCCTGTTTCTGCTATCATCAGCAGGAGCAATTGGTCACGGCTGTTCGTGCATGCCTGTAAAATATCTATGATTTCCACCTCTTCGGCTGCTCGTACATTTCTTTCCTTGGGTTTGAAATAACCCTTAAAGGATTTTGACCGGATGGTTCGTTTTACTCCTACTGCATTGGCTACTGTAATCTGGTTATAACTCAAAATCTGTAGTGGCTTTGCCAGTCCACAGTCTGCCATATATAAAAAGAACCCGAACACATCTTTTAGGTATGCGTTACAGGTTCCTTTTCCAGTACTTTCTTTTCGATTGTTTGCCACATGATTTCCTTCCAACAGCCAGTATAAAAACTGCACGAAGTGTTTGTTCTGGTCTTCATATCCCATCTCACTCACTTCCTCAAGCTCCACATCCTGCCGATTGAGGTATTCCATGTAATAACACAGTGCAAAGGCCATTCGCCTTACAGTGTTCGGAGAGCGGTTTGCATCTATTTTGTGCTTCAGGAATTTACTCGGATATAAAACAATGTCGTATGTTTCATTATCCAGTATGTAATAAAACTTGCGTTTTCCTTCGGTCAGCATTTTTACTGCATATCGTTTCATTGCTCGCTCTCCTTTCTTTCAGCCTTTTTCAACTACATACACTACCATACACTTGGGAATATATCTAGCAAATTATGCCACTTTTCCGCTTATAAATCACTTTTCTTTCCTATTAATCTATCTCACAGACTCGCATCCTTATAAGGGCAATTCCTACCACAATATACATCCCTAATATGATACCCGACCCGATAAAAAGTATTTTCCACATACGCACCTCCAGATTTTAGTAAAACTAAAATTATCCCCCAAAGAAACACACTTACATCATCTGACACTCTGCCATCGTGACTGCTTGGTCCTCTGCAGCAAAGTACATATCTGATTCTGGTTACCATTAAGATTTCCCCGGCTTCCTTCTCTCCCATCTGAATTGGTGCAAGATAAGGAATAATCTCTGCACACAGCTTCTGATCCGGGCAGGTGTTGATAAAACCACCATAGGTATCCAAAATCAGGCGGTCAACCATATCGGTAATTATCATCTTCTCTGCATCATAAAAATGACTGCCAAGGAAATTCGCCATATTCTCCGGTGTTGTGGAAATAAAAAACTCCTGTCTATTTCCTCCATCACTTGGATAAAAATAGGCATATCCAGCCCTTTCCGTATCCAATATCTTTTCTACCATGCTCCTTTCTTTCTCTGCCACTTGTGTTCCTCCTAACTGCTCGATGCTGTTTACTCTCATATAACCTACAACCTTCATATCTTTCTCCGCTTCACACTTCGTTCATTTCTGTGCTGCTAAAACACACAAGAATGCGGCAGAAGCCTTCTGTACCTCTGCCGCATGGATTCTGTGATTTAGTCTCACTGCCATAATCCTTCACTTCTTATAAGTGACTTGCTCCTATTCGACACTACTTCCCGGAGCCGGAACGCTGCAAAGACAGAGAAGCATGAAAAGAATTTCTAGCATTCCAAAGTACGGAACGCAAGTAATTCTATGTTTCATGCCGAAGAACACTGTGCCAGTGTTCTTCCATCTAGGGGTTTTCCTTGGGCAGTCAATCCAGACTGTCTGCGGTTCCTGCCATAAAGGGCAGACAGACATCACAGGAATCTCACCTCCACCACTGCGTGCTGGCTAATCTCAAGGTGTATCATTATAGGCCATTCCCCTCTTCGCGCCTGTCCACCACAGACAGGCTGTACCCCGGCTTTCCCGCTCGGCTCCTTAGATGCGATCTTTTTCACAGCATGGCTGGCAGAAAGAACATCTGCCCGATTGCTGCAGGAGTGTCACTGCGCCCCGGTTACGGCTCATGAAACGGCTAACGTATCTGAACTGCTGGATATGGCTGGCAGGATATGGCGTGATTCCATCCTGCGCTCGGAGCCCTGCATTCCTCTCCGGCATTTTTCAATGTACGTTTTGTCTGCCTGTGTCGTATCCACACACGAGACATGAGAGGATTCCCGGAAGAGACCATCTGTCCAGAAAAAGTTCCTCTCATAAGGTACTCACAGAAAAACACGTTTTGAGGGGGTATTAATCAAAATATTTTTTTATTTTCTTTACCGCACCGTTTATGCTCTCCCGGATGTTCTTCTCTCCAACCCCTTCTTTCGCTGCGATCTGCCGGTATGTCATGCCCTCAAAAAAATAAAAATGCAGCCGCTCTCTCTGCACTGGGGTGAGTGACTGCATTGCTTTTTGCAGGGTTTCTATTTCCATCTGCCGGAGGACCGTATCCTCTACCGATTCCCCGGTCATCTTCACCAAATCTTCCGTTTCTCCTTCTGTATATCCGCCCTTGGTCGTATGTCTGATATCCCGCATTTCCTGTGCGTGGGCTTCTTTCCGGAACGTATCAGCAAGTGCCTCGTAGACTTCTCTGGTCACATAGGTGTATTCCAATTCTCCGACTGCATCTTTATAAAAATCCTTTACTCTGATTCTGATCCATTCTGACATTCAAATGTCCTCCATTTCGTAATTTTTTTGAAATGAAGGACATCTGGCGGACCTCTGGGTTCTGCTTTACTGGAAAAAGACAATAAAAAAAGGTGCTGTTCCCATGCAAAATAAAGCATGCAAAACTGCACCCAATTAATTATTGTATTTCTTTGTAAATAGTATATAAAAGTTCTTCTTGGCTTTTTATTCCTATGTTTTATAATTAACCTAATTCACTTGTCTAGTAGGATTTAAAGTAATTAATGGTTCCAATGTGTCTCAGATAAGTCACAAAAGCATTGCCTTCTCCTCCAATATGGTCGGTCTAGTCAATTAATTTACGCTATACCAGAAGTACTACTTCTTCCAGCTAACGGTATTTTTCACAAAAAAAATACTGCCATATCCATGAGTAATCTCTACTCGACAGATATTGCAGTATTTACCTCTTGCAGCAACGATTTATTTACGGAATTCTTTCATTCCTTCCGGCTGCTTCGGCTGATGAAGAACATACATACATCTGCTGTCTGCCGCCATTTTCACAGAATTACGAGCTACCTTCTCTAAAATTGTTGCTGCGATATTAGCCTGTTTCTTTGACATAATGAATACCTCCTATTTTTATTAAACAGGAGTATAGCATTTCTTACCTAATTATAGACCTTATAAGTTGAATTTCCGACATAATACGTCATTTTTCCTCTACAGAATTACTATACAACACCGCAGATGCCCGAAATTCTCCATTCTCATACTGGGTGAACAGTTCTCCATTATAATCAGCCAGTGCCTGTTCTACCGAGGCAAGACCAATTCCGTGACAGCCGGTATCCTTCTTTGTGGTAAGGTATCGTCCGCTGCTGTCTTTTTTTAATTTCTCTGGACTACCATTTTTTATACAAATCTGGAGCATTTCTTTTATATAAGTAGCTTCCAGTATGATATATCTCTGCTCCTGTGGCAGTTTCCTACAGGCCTCAAGTGCATTTTCCAGCAGATTTCCAAAGATAATGGCTAGGTGTCCACTCTGGAACGGCAGTACGGACGGAATAAATACCCTTGCATCGAATTGGATGCCGTCCTTCTGGGCAAGGGCATACTTATGGTTCACAAGGGAATCCACCACGATGTTTCCAGTGTGGGAGATTTCATCTGAGCCAGTTCCGATACCATCATCCAGCATCTTCTGTATGTAATCACTGGCTTCTTTTGTCTGTCCGG
>NZ_QUES01000044.1:39257-49429 GCF_003478085.1 Eisenbergiella sp. OF01-20
TGGCTTCTTTTGTCTGTCCGGAATTTACCATGCCAAGAATTCCCGATAAGTGGTTCTTCATGTCATGCCGCATCCGCCGCAGTTCCAGATAATAACCTTCCCGTTCCTCTGCCTGATGGCTGCATAAATCTAATTGCTGTTCATACAGCCGGTTCCGGGATTGAAGCTCCGCTGCTTGTCCCATCCGGTCATATACCGTAAAAATCACATAATTCACCAGCAGAAGAAGTATGCCTGCGACAACCGAGAAAAAGGAATATTCCGAATGCGATGCCGCTATAAGAAAGATGTGGTGCATCATATAAATACTGCTTACCGGCACCAGAAGGGCTATAATAAAATATCGCAGGGAAATCTCTGCATACTGCTTTTCCTTTGTGTAACGGTCAAGCAGTACAGAAAACAGAAGCATACACATCTTGGATATGAAGCTTCCGGCAACATCAATGACGCATTCGTCCATACCGGCCGCCTCTAGGATAAGTAACGCTATGACTTCTACCACCATCCATACTGTACAAATAAGAAGGGTGCTGATACAACACTTTTTCAGACTCTTTTTTCTGGTAACAGTGCTGATCATAAACACCATGAGAATATTTCCAACTAGCAGAAATTGTGGAGGAAATAGGTCTTCAACCCCTGTTGTCACCAGAAATACATAGTATAAAAGCCAGCTTATCATACCTATAGGTTTCCTGTTTCCGGAACCCAAAAGAGTCGTTATGCATCTCTGTATGATCAGAAGCTGTAGTACTGGAAGCAGAAAGATCAGTATAAGCGAAAAATATTCCTTCATTCAATGACTGCCTTTCCCGCTGCCATTGCACAAATCTGGCGGCGCACCTCCCTTTGCCGGTCTTCACTGATTTTTAGATTAATTTCTTTTCCGTTCATACGAATTGTCAGATTATAGAAATTCATCTTTATTATGTAATCATAGTTCACTAGAAATGACTGATGGATGCGGAGGAAATACCTCCGGCTGTCTGCCAGTTCCTTTTCCACGTCACTCAGCTTACTATAAAAATATGCTGTACTTCCGTCCCCAAAGAAGATATGTACCACGCGATTGCGGCTTTCAAAATATACCACATCTTTTAGAGGAACCTTTCGGAGTTCTCGGTTAAATGTAAACTGGAAAAAAACTTCTGTTTCTCCTATTCGTTGGCAGGCTTCCTTAAAATATCTGCGAAATTTTTCTTTATCCAACGGTTTTGATAGAAAACGGAACGGTTCCACTTCAAACAGTTCCTTTAAATATTTGTCATATCCTGAAATATATATAAACAGCACTGAACGATCTGTCTCACGGATTTTCCGTGCGGCAGAAATGCCGTCAACCTGTTCCATTTCAATATCTATAAAAATAAGTCCGTATCGTTCCCCGGACTGTATGCTCTTCAAAAGTGTCTTTCCATCGGAAAACACATCCGTATCAACCCGGATTCCTATGCTCCGGCTTTCCTCTAGTACCATGGTCTCGAGGCTTCCCATAAAGCCAAGGTCATCATCACATATGGCTATCTTCAGCATTTTTAAGTACCTCTTCTGCTATATCTGATTCCCCTTCTTCCAACTGCGCCTGTTCCAAACGTTTGAGAATACACCGGAGTGTCTTTTTGTTCGTGTCCGTCAGGTTGTTGTAGCGGAGTACAATGTCATAGCACTGATCCATCTCCTGATTCATGCGGATCTGCCCGCTCAAATCCCGTTTTATATCGGACAGCCCGAGAATATAGTCAGTAGTAACGTTAAAATACTCTGCCATGCGAATAAGCAGGTCTGTGGAGATAGCGCAGGTGTCTTTTTCCATCTTGCTTACCGCCTGCTGGGTGGTATTGATTATAGTCCCAAGGGCTTCCTGTGACATGTTGTGGCTCCTGCGGAGCTCACGGATACGGTTCTCAGTCATAATTGTGACATCCTTTCTAATAACTATTTTACATAATTATTATTGGCTTGCTCACAACTGGATAGTGTAAACAATCTACGTGTTCTCGTATATTCTTTCCTTATTTCCATCTCCTATCATCACAGACAATACATAATATTTTTCACACTTTTCTCAGCAATCTTCTTATGATATTTAAAAGTGAATCTTCATCAGAACTCCTTTTAGCCCTTTCGTATTGTAACAATCGAAAAAGACTGACTCATATTACTTCCTATTTATCAACCTGTGAACATACAAAAAATCTTATCTCCTTTTAATAAGAGGCTACTCAGATTTACAAATCTCGAATACGGCTGCTATACTAGCCACTTAATTATAACTGTACCCTGACTTGTACTCTCCATCCGGTCGGATATGTGCCTGATACACAGATATGAAATTATCAAAGTGCAGTAAAAGAGAATATTTTTAGACAAAAGCCCCCTTCACCTAATTTACCGCAGGTAAAGGGGGCTGCCGAAAAAAAAAATCATTTTTTATATGGTAACGATAATTAGGAATTATTGGGTGGATAATTTGGTGGTATCTGTTGGATTTAGATTGGCGAATTAAGGAATGGATAATCAAAGGTTATCTGTCAAATACGATTAGGAAATATTGTGAATAATAATAAGAAATTATTCATTATGCTCAGTTTAGATAAGTGCTGTGCTGAGCATAAGATAATTTTGAATTGCTATCACTTAAAGCGATTTGCTGTATTGAAAAGGAAGGTATGAAAGCACTATGAAACAGATAGGCGAAGTTTTTTCCAAATTGGAAATAGCAGCATCTGCTGATTTTCTGAAAACAATTGTTCCATCGGAACCCCTGAGAACTGAAGAAAACTCATTCGAAGCAACAAATCAAAATTTTGATGAATCTTTCAAAGGTTCTTTAATGCGGCATGGCATATACAATAATTGTGGTTTTACAAATGTAAATTTTGAAGGAACGATTGGAAATAATTCTATTTTTAAAAATTCTAAATTTGAAGACTGCAAATTTGTGAATGCAAATTTTATGTATTCTGATTTTTCCAATAGTAGTTTATTAATCAATTCTAGTTCATGTAGATATGATTTTTCTGATTTTACTGGTACAAACATTTTCCAAAGTAACATAGACGGAACTTCCTTTAGAGAATGCTATTTTCGAAACGGTACATTGGAAACTTGTGAAATTAAACAATGTGATTTTGCAAATTCGACCTTTAGTAATTGTTTTATTAAAGATATAGATTTATCCGTAACTACATTAGATTTTGCCGAGATTACAGATACTAAATTTCAAGATGTTACTTTACCCTTTTTTGGGATATTGAATCTAGTAAATGGATTTGAACAAATAGTTCATCAGGAAACAGTTTCTTTTAAGCCGGCAAGTTCTGATTATATGGTAAAGGGGGAAAAATATATTGAGGATATTCGATTACTTAAACCCGTTTTTTATTATGAAAGAAATTTTTTGGCTCTTGCAAACATATATGCTTATGATGGTGAAATAGAAAACACATATTATACCATATTAAATGGTTTAACATACGCATGTAGGAACAAAGATTTCAGCCTGATACGACATCTTTGTAAATATGCCTCCGTCAATAAATACTTTAATTTGGAACAACTAAAATCATTCTATGATCTTCTGGAAAATAACGTTAATGTCCAACAATTACAATATGTTGAATATCGTAACTACATTAATGAACTTTCTATCGCAAAAAGTTTACTTATTGATAGTCCTTTTAATAGAGATATTATCGAAATAAATTTAAAAACAAAATTTGATTATACTGATGTGGATAAATTAACAGAGACATTTAATATTATAAATAGTACACTTGAACAATATGCGCCCGACTCAAATAATTGTATAACTGTTAGGCACAATTCTCCAATAAATCTTACGATTTTAGTATCAGATAATATATATACATTAATTCTAGTCTTTATGGCACTTGAAGTAGTTTTTAATAGGTCTTGTAACGGAATAGAAAAAATACAAAATATTATTAAGAACCGACGGGAAATTAAATTGCAAAAATTGGAAATGGAGATTAAAAAAATAGAGATTGAAAAAATGAAAGCCGAACAAAAGCGACAACAAGACACTCACCACATACTGCTTCCAAGTGATTTTGAAAATATCTCTTATATTGTTAAAACAATCAACGATTTGCCAAAGGAACTTCGGAACTGCAAATAAGAGAATAGAGAATAAGGCACAGTAAAAATATACAGACATTTACTGTGCCTTTGAGTGGTTAGCGACCACCACCGCCGCCGCCACCGCCGCCGCCACCAGACATTGCAGTCGAGCAGTTATCATATGCATCCTCCATATGATATTCGGCAGCTAATTCTGCAGTATCTTCATCAAAGACTGCAAGAATGGTACCTTCTTGTAACATAGCATTACACCTCCTTTTTCTTTGAATCTGTTAAATATCCTCGTTGATACATTTTTAAAAACAAAATAGTCAAATCTTCAAGGATATAAACATTTGGCTCAGACTTTGTCAAATAATCTATCGCATCTGATATTGTATGCGCTGTTTTGAAAAAATCAATAATAAATATCAAATGCTTATTTCCTATCATATAATGATGTGTTTTCCAATTATAGATAATATATACTTTTTTCTTTGCGTCAAAGCCATAAACCAATGTATCTGGAATACAAACCTTTGTCTTAAAATCTATTGAAACTGCATTAGTTACAGGAATAGCACTATTCATCTGTGCCTTCCACTTCAAAGTATGTCTTGCCGTCTCACTAAGCCTGTAAAAAATATGTGGTTTTATAAAAGAGTCTATTGGCATCCATGGATAAAGCATTTCACGCATGTATTGATCTCGCTCCATAAACAATTGTTTTTCTAAATTGGGTTCTCTATCCCATTGTAAAGTATTGCCTAGAAAGTCTCGTAATTGGCAAGGATAATAAATTTCTTTTATTTCATATTTATCCGGGCAACGAAATACATGGCTACTAATATCTAGATTAAACACATTGAGATTAAATGATACAAGAGGATATTTTTTGCACAAATAATGTAAATAATCATAGGTTTTCTTCCGATCATAAGAATTTTCACTAGGAAATCCAATAATCATAGGAAAATGGGTGGAAATTCCCGCACTAGAATATGTAGCACATATTTTTTCTACTATATCGAAAGAAAAATCTTCATCAAACTTATTCATTGATTTGAGAACATTAAGCGATGCCGACTCCAATCCCAGTCTCAATTCCTTTAAACCCGATTTCTGAAGAAGTTCAATCAGGTTTTGATCCAAAAGTGATTTTTCTATACGACACCGAGCCTGCCATATAATTTTAATTTTATTTTGTATAAAAAAATCTGCTATATATTTTAGTTTATGTGGATGAATTGCTTCATCTATAAACCATATATATTTGATCTCTTTTTCTTTATGCAAATGTTCTATAAGATAATTTAATGATGTTTCAAGTGCATTCTCTGTAGAATCATCATTATTAAAATGATATTTCTTGTTAATTCCACAAAATGTACATTTGTTCCAATAACACATATTGTAGGGTTGCAAATGCACATTAGCTAAGTCACTTATAGAATGCTGAGTTTGAAAAATCGGCACATAATTTTTCCTATTAGCCTTATAGGAAGTCATATGTATTTCATCATCACTCTTATATATTAAATTTGGAACCGTTGAAAGCTCCTCATTATTTTCTAGTGCGCTAAGCAATTTTCCTTCTGTTTCATCGTAGTATTCCAATATAATTGAATCAACCATTTTAAATAAGTAATCATTTTGAGTTAGATATGATTCCAATTTGTTTAATGAATAATACTCCGATGAATGTCGAGAAATAGAAATATGCACATTAGGAAACTCTTTTTTTATTAAGCGACATATTGCCATGTTATAGAATGTAGGTGCACCATCTATAAAAACAACAGGGGCTAGTGCTTCTCTAATTTGAGGCAAGACATATTGCTTGACAAAATGTAGATAGGGATTCTTTTGTTCATCTAAGCAGTCATAATATATTTGTGAAGCAGAGTAATTATTTGTTTCAAAACCATTTTGAATCGTAAGCCGATGAGGCTTAAAAACATATTCCGAATAAATGTTACAAACAATACTAAATGTTTCCAAATAGCGAAAAAAATCTTTTGCAGATATGTCAGAATTACAAACTGATTTTTTGGCGATTTCAACTTGCTTAATAAAAGTATCTATATCCGATATAATAGCAATATATTTAGGCGATACAGGAACTATTTTATCAATAATTAATTTGATTTTCTTAGAATCAAAAATATAAGACCAAAATAAATTGGAAGCATCCAACTCCCTTCCATTCAGAGTTAAAACGGTAGTTGATAAGCCATTTGGTATAGGACTATAAAATTCATGAAATAACCCACCCACGGATAAAATTCGTATATAATTCATAATATTTCTCCATTAAAAATACAGCAAATCGCTTTAAGTGATAGCAATTCAAAATTATCTTATGCTCAGCACAGCACTTATCTAAACTGAGCATAATGAATAATTTCTTATTATTATTCACAATATTTCCTAATCGTATTTGACAGATAACCTTTGATTATCCATTCCTTAATTCGCCAATCTAAATCCAACAGATACCACTAAATTATCCACCCCATAATTCCTAATTATCGTTACCATATTAATTATATAAATTTTGCAAAGATTTAGCAATCTTAATATACCAAATTATCGAAATTTTCTCCTATATTTATCTTATTTCTTGGGTGTCTTGTTCTCAATATCTCTTTTTCCTTCTCAGTTGTCACATATGTATATATCTCTGTTGTCGTAATAGAAGCATGCCCAAGCATTTTTTGTATATATCTGATATTTATATCTTCTTCCATCAAGTAAGTAGCAAATGAATGTCGGAACATATGTGGTGTAATATTTATATCTGCCTGTATTTCGTCCGCATATTTATGTATCATACTTCTGGCTGATTGTTCAGACAATGGCTTTCCATATCGGTTGACAAAAAAATAACCATGCCTCTTTATCTCATCTTCAAAGCATGCTTTATAGACATTCAATATAGACAATACATCATTATTTCCTATTTGAAGATACCGTTCTTTTCCTCCTTTTCCTCGGATACATAACCCACCATTCTTCAAGTCAAAATATTTACTTTGTAAATGGCACAACTCCGAAATACGAAGTCCTGTTGAAAAAAGTGTTTCCACTACTGCAATATCCCTTAAAATGATTTTTTTACGCCACTCTGAATATTCTTTAAGACTTCTTTCCTTATAAAGATGATTCAACAACTGCTCTATCATATCTCTTGGAATAATTTTAGGTAAAACAACTTCTTCTTTAAACTTTGTTTTTACCTTGTGAAATGGATTTATCTCTATTATCTCTTCTTCCTCCAAATAATGAAATAGAGCTTTCACACTGGCAATTTTTCTCTTAACTGTTTTTTGCTTATACATACAATGAAGGTATAAGAGATATGAATTCAACGTTTCTTTATCTGGATTATTTTCTATCACTGTAATAAACTGTTCCAAATCCGCCTTATATGCCTTTATCGTCTTATCATTAAGTTCCTTTTGAAACTTACAATAGTTCAAATATTTATTGATTTCTTCTTTTAAAAGCATTGCAAAAACCTCCTGGTTTATTTTGTATATAAGACATATGGTAATATTTAACATATATATCTGCAATCATACATTTTTAGTTGCCATATTCTTTATATTTTCAGCATGGTAATTGTCTTTATAATTGAATTACCTTCTAGAATCTGCTGATTTATTATATAACTGATTATCGCCCCTCCATGTACTTAACCAATAAATGAAAGGGCGATAGTTTACAATAATTTTCTCTGCAAACTGCTTCTCTACCTCCAAAAGCCGCTCGTAGGAATCTTCCCTGCCGGGAACGATAATCATCTCTCCGGTTTCCTTATCCACCTCTGTATGCTCCTACTTCAAATCATGGATAAAGTATTTCTTCTTGGGTTCTGTGAATGGATTGATTTTGAATTTCTCGGTATCGTGTGTTGTCAGAAAGGTGCAATACATGATGGATATGGACTTTTTTCAACTACTTTATAACCATCTGAAAAAACGGCGTTACAATAACATTTGCCAGAATGCAACACAGGATACTAATTACCTCAAAGCCACAATACTTGAAAATGAACTGAATGCAGAATATGAAAAACTTGATTTATCTGATGAACAGCGAAATGTCATAATGCAGTGGCTAGATGCTATCCATGCACAAGAGGCTGCTTATACTGTTGTTGCTTTCCGAATGGGGATGCAATGCTTTTTCCTTACTGATGCAGTTGGCAGATTTATAATTACACGAAAAATCAGCGGTATTTCAAAACTTTTAGGTCTTGGAATACCACTGATACTGTGTTTTTATTTAGTTAAAAAAGGAATCATTTTCCCCTTATACCCCCTAGCGAGTGCCATTGTAATATGGACGTTTTAGATCCTCAAGAAAAATATTACAAAATTATTACCAAATTAACCTATTTAACTTCTTCCAAACATTTTTTGTATACCTTTTCAATATATTCACATTCCATGCTGTCACACAAAGTTAAACTTTGCACCATATGTGTGAAAATATTGTCATCGACAATTTCAATGGGCTCAGGTAAATATTTTATGCCTTCGTTTTCGTATGCGGCTCTTGATACATATGCAACAGCATCTATAATACAGTCCCACGCACTTATTTTTTTTCATCTTCCTCCATTTCTTGGAATAATGTAAATCCATTTTCTTCATTATCCAAAAAGTTATATAATACTTCTCCTACATTTTCTTCTGTATGTACCCATTTCCAACTAACTTCTATAGCTTCATTTATTAATCCCTTTACATTACTTTCTTGCAAATATGAAGATGCCTTTTCTGCCAATTTGATAGCAAAGATACATTTGTTTTTTTGCTCTAATTTCGTTATATCCATATTTGTCCCTCTATTCTACATATTGTCCATTTTGAATTACAAAATTACTTTTACCTGTAACTTTAACATCTGGTAATATCTCAGATGTTACTTCTATACGAAGATTAGGATGCATCCTGGATGTCTTCCGCTGATTGGATATCGTATTCTTCTAAAAGCTGGTGAATGATGTTACGTTTTCCTTCTGTCATTTGCATTCTGTGTATAGGTTTCTTTTCTCTTGCCATAGTAAAAAGGCCTCCTTATGATAATTTATTTTATCATAGAAGACCCTTCATAACATCATTTACAGAAAAAGTTTCACATTCTCTTACATGGATTTTATTACAATTTCAGCATTGACTTCTTTTGCTTTCTCTAATGCATGAGAGAAAACAGTTAGGAAATCATTCCCATCACTTGTTACAAAATAATTTGATAAATCTGTAATATCTTCACTAATATCATTTCCCCATGGGGGTTGTTTTGACAAATCCTCTATGTCCCATACTACCTTCTCAGGACTGAATTTTTGTAACTCTTTTCTGATTATACTTAATTCCTCTAATGCCTTATCCGTATTATCGCATTCTAATTTCCCTTGATATAACTCGTTCATAATTACTGGGAAACGACTTCCCCAATTCCCATTTTCTAAATTATATGCTACTGTAGAAAAGAATGAATGTAAAAAATCACTATCTCCTATTTGATACCAATAAAACTTTACCTTAAATCCAACTGCCATGCTATCCTCCTAGTCCATCTTAAACAGTATTTCAACACCATTATCTGTTCTCTGCATAATGTCATCATACAACGCACCTAAAGCTTCATCTGAAACATTTTGACCTCTAATATCAATCATAACTGATTGCTTTGTTCAATCGGGCAAGTTTTCTATTCTTTGATAATACTGCTTTTCAATATTCCGCGCAAGATTACTTCTACCACTTGCACTTTCTACGTTGTAATTTTTTATATCTACACTAAACCCATCCTTGTAATAATCGGGACGTACACTTCCTTTTGTTCCATAAGGAACCTCTTCTCCATTAATAAATGATTTTTGTGCATCATAATCTGGAAAATCAGTTGCTGCATCAAGTTCCGATTGTCTCCATGTAGGTCTTGATGTTGGTGTACCACCCCCAATACCACTCCCCCCTCCCGGCAAAGCCTGCTGTGCCCATCCCTGCACCGCTGCCAGATATTCGGTATACTGCCCCGGAAGGTATGGCGGATTCAAGGCTGGCACTGTC
>NZ_QUES01000045.1:0-49376 GCF_003478085.1 Eisenbergiella sp. OF01-20
ACGGTGGTGTGGGAGGACGGTAAATAAAATAATTATTTACCTCCTACCCGATTTTCCGCTGATAAGCGGAATATTTTGGTTGATGACAGGCAGAGACGGTGAGACCGCTCTGCCTTTTACAGACTTTAAGACTTGCGAGGTTCCTTACTAAGATGACTGACATGAAGAAATATACTACAGAAGAGTAGTACATAAAGGTAAACATTAAAACTTTTATTTAGTAATTTTTTCAAATTAGTTACTGCACGCCGCTATGAATAGCTTCAGCAGTCTGAGAGCATAGTCTCTTTTTTGAACCGGAAAATTATCAAGTATATCAAGAATGGCGCTCACTTCATCCTGATGCCTTTGGACATTCTTATTGGCTTCATTGCCAAAAATAATATAATCCAGCGACATGTTTAAGGAGTGAGACAAGGCCATTAATGTCTCCACTGACATTCCGCAGCTACCTCGTTCAATGTCGGCATAGTATTTCGGCACTCTGCCGATTCTTTCTGCCATTTCTTCCTGTGTCATCCCCAGTAAGGTACGTTTTAAACGTAGCCGTTCGCCTGCAGCAAGTCTATTGTAGGTATCAGACATTGCAATTTCCTCCTGACAGTTGGTTACAGGTTATAAGTTACGGGGTACCTTTTGTGGTTGATGCTTAATGATAACCATTATAAACATCCATAAATATACAAATATGACAATGATTTCAATATTATAACAAAAAACACATATTATTGCTATGGTACTGAAATGCCTTTCCTATTCCATTTACTACCAAAAAAATACCCGTAAGGGAATTATTTTGTAAAATGGGGTTTGACAACACCTGTTTAAAACGTATATAATATAATAGTTTTAAACGTAGGTTTGTAAATTTTCTGAATCCAGAAGAAAATAATACGAAAGGGAAAAAGCAAATTACAAAAAACGTAACACGTATGGAAGAAATTATCGATATACATTCTCATATAATTCCGTGTGTGGATGACGGAGCCCGCTCTATGGAACAATCCCTCAAAATGCTGGAAATAGCGGCATCGGAAGGAATTACAGGCATGATTGCCACACCTCACCAGAAAGCAGATCGCAAATGTGTAACACCGGAAGGTATAACAAAACGGATCCGGATTTTGCAGGAAGAAGCGGAGAAGTTAAAAATTCCGGTTAAGCTTTATCCGGGAAATGAAATTTTTTACAGGCACGGCCTGGCGGAACTGCTGGAAGCCGGAAAAATAAGAACCATGGCAGATTCCCATTATGCACTGATAGAGTTCCTGCCGGGCGAAGATTATAACTATATCCGTGACGCTCTCGGAAGAGTGGCTTCCTTTGGATACTGGCCTATATTGGCCCATGTGGAGAGATATGCCAATGTGGTAAAGAATTTGGAAAAAGCAAGAGAACTGAAAGACGATACAGGATGCTTTTTTCAGATAAATGCATCGAGTGTATCCGGAGAACAGGGACTGGCGGTTAAAAACGTAGTAAAAAAGATTTTGAAACTGGGACTGGTTGATTTTGCAGCAACGGATACCCATAGTGATGGAGGCCGTGCACCACGGATAAAGAAATGTGCTGCATACCTGGAAAAAAAATGGGGAACGGATGAGGCAAGAAAACTGCTGGTTGAGAATCCGGGATGTATACTGCAGGACAAGCTGTTGTTGTAAAAGAATGTTGAACAGAAGGCAAATGAACAAGAGTACCTTCCGTTCTCTGCGGATAATACCGTTTGGCTTATTGAGCCCAGGAATAAAGGCTGTTGTTCGTGAAGATATAAAAATGGAAATATATACACAGGAGAAAACCGTTTTATGGAAGAAAATACAATACGTCAGACAGATGAAATAGAAATTGATTTGTGGGAAATCTGCCTGGTTTTGATACATAATCTGGCATTGATCGTTTCCGTGGGAATTATGGCGGCACTGGGGGCCTTTCTGGTTACCCAGCTCTTTGGCGTGCCCAAATATGAGTCCACTACCAAGATTTATATCCTGAATAAGCAGGACAATAATGCGGTGACCTATTCGGATATTCAGTTGGGAACCCAGCTGACGAAAGATTATGCAGAACTTATCCAGAGCCGTTTTGTTCTGGAAGAAGTCGTTCAGGGAATGGGTATGGATCTGAGTTATGAGGAGATGAAAAAGAAGGTTTCCGTGACAACACCTACGGACACCCGTATCCTGGCCATAACGGTTACAGATTCGGATCCCGTATTGGCGATGCAGACTGCCAATGCGATCCGGGAGGTCGCTGCGGTGCACATTATGAACGTGATGGATATCCAGGCGGTAAATGTGGCGGAAACAGCAAATATGCCTATGAAAAAAGCCGGTCCCAGTGTGCTGAAGAACACGTTAATCGGGGGCGTGCTCGGCGTCTTTCTGATGATTGCGATTGTACTGGTTCGTTTCCTGATGGATGACACGGTGAAAACGCCGGAGGACGTGGAAAAATACCTGCAGCTTTCTACCCTGGCGGTAATCCCGTTGAATGAAGGCGAGACAGAGCCTAAGAAGAAAAAGAAAAAAGTGAAGAGAAGCTAAAGCTCCATCCGGCAAGTAACTGTAGTAACGGTACCGGCTGACGGAGGTATCAGGTAATGACGGGCAGGAAAGAGTACCGAAGGAGCGGTTACTTTTCTGCTGTTATCATGTCCGGAAATAAAACCGATGCGGCTGTAAAATCAGAAATTCCAAAGCAAGCTGCGGGAAATTTAGCTTAACAGAGAGGAACAACAGATAAAGGAGTAAGGGAAAACCATGCAGACAGTAACATTTAATGCCATAGAAAAACTGGATTTTCGGACAAAAGAAAGCTATAAAACCCTGCGGACCAACCTGGAATTTTCAGGGAAGGACAGAAGAGTGATATCGGTAACCAGCAGTACTCCGAACGAAGGAAAAACGAGTGTGTCCTTCCAGCTGGCCATGTCTATTGCGGAGGGTGGGAAAAAGGTTATCCTGGTGGATGCGGATCTTCGGAAATCCGTATTAAAAGGACGCTACAAGAGCAACGCCTCCAGGCATGGGCTGTCCCACTATCTGAGCGGCCAGGCATCGATAACAGATATATCCTGCAAAACCAATATCCCTGATTTTTATGTCATTTTCTCCGGACCGGTACCGCCGAACCCCAGCGAACTTCTCGGGAATGATGCCTTCCGGCTTCTGCTGGAGTATCTGCGTAAGGAATATGATTATGTAATTGTGGATACGCCGCCGTTAGGCAGTGTAATTGACGGTGCGGTTGCTGCCCAGCATTGTGATGGGACGGTTATCGTGATAGAGAGCGGGGCTATCAGCTATAAATTTGCGCAGAAGGTAAAGGAGCAGCTGGAGAAGGTGGACTGCAAGATCCTGGGGGTGATCCTGAATAAGGTAAATATGAGCGGCAAGGGATATTACGGCGCTTATTACGGGAAATATTACGGCAAATATTATGGAAAGTATTACGGAAATAATGAAGAGGGCGGTCTGCATGCGGCGGTAGTGCAGAAAGGACCTAAGGGGGCCAGGACGGTAAAGGGGGATGCCAATGACCATTCCCATGAAGCTAAAAACAGTACAGAGCCCGGGAAAGAAAAAACTGTGGAAGAAAATGCGATTCCGGATGATGATATGATCCAGCTTGATATAGACATGGTACAGCTGGCAGAGGATACGGAACCGATAGAAGAACTGAAATAAAGGGAGGCGGGAAGATGGATATAAAAAGAGTCGTATTCATAATCGGAGGGATAGATATCGTTCTCCTGGCCGTGTGTCTGTTTCTGTATTTGGGGAAAGACAGGACGCCGCCGGTGATTTCCTTTGGAGAGAATCTGGCGGGGTATGAAGAAGGAATGGACGAAGCGCTGCTGCTGCAGGGAGTAACCGCTGTGGATGAAAAGGACGGGGATGTGAGCGACAGTCTGCTGGTGGAGAAGATAGCGGGTACGAACGGGAAAGAAGTGATAGTGACTTATGTGGCGCGGGACAGTGCGAATAACGTGGGGAAGGCTTCCCGGATGTTTACGACGACAGGAAGTAACCAGGGAGCGGATGTGCTGCCTGTTATGGGTGAAGGATTGGAAGAGGGGAAGGGGACAGAGGAAAGTGGAATGAGTGAATCTGAGACAGAAGGTGAAGGGGAAAGCAGCTCTGAGGCAGAGGAGGACAGGGATGAGGAAGAAGGGGACGATGCAAATGGAGAGAATGCGGGGGACGATGGAAGGCAGGAGGAGCAGGGAGAACAGGGAGAACGGGGAGAAGAACCGCAGGCCGGGCCGAATCCGGTGCTGGAGATGAACGGGGATGTGGTAAATACGAAAATGGGTACGGCTCCGAACTGGGGGCAGGTAATAGCGGCGATGTCGGATGATAGGGATGACTATAATACTCTTTATAATAATTTGAAGCTGGAAGGGCATGTGGATCTGAATGCGGCGGGAGAGTATCCGGTGAGGTTGTATACGGTGGATTCGGATGGGAACCGGTCGGAGGTAAGGGAGTTGGTGGTGAAGGTGGAGGAGTGAGAGGAGGAATAAGCTAAGTGGTGAGTTCTTCAATTGATGTCTGCTGTCACAGTGTCGTAAAGTATAGCAATTAATATTAAATTGAAATAAGTGAAAGTTTTTGATTAGGAACGATATTTTATAATGTTTAATCTGTTATGAGGTGGAATGCTAGAAACAAGGAAACTCTGTCAGATCAAATATGGATTTTGTTTATTACAACATCTATAAATGTTAGTACTAATTTATTAATGGCTTAATAATAGTATATGGGACCAAAATTTGGAATAATGATTTGAGTAATATAATCAATATTCGCTATGTCATCGGAATGTCCAAGATTTACACGGATCTTGGCTCGTTGTCAGAGACTACGTCTAAGGATGGCATTCGGAAGGCCATTCTGTAGTATGGAGTGGTGGAAGATCATCATCTTTAGGGTACACCAGAATTATTACGAGAAGATGTATGGGAATGGGTAAGTATCAATAAGTGTAGCCAAGATATCCAGATACATAAAACAACAAAAGAATACGTGAGGGCGAAGAGACAAAAAATGAAGTATGAGATAGTAAATTTAAAAACTGTTACAAATGAGGATGAAAAATTAGGCGGGTTAACCTTTATAGAAGCAGAGCGGGATATTCCGTTTGCGATTAAGAGAATCTATTGTATTTATAAGACGGAGGAAAATCAGCATCGCGGTTTCCACGCACATAAGAAAAACTGGCAGCTTTTATTTTGTCCCTATGGCGTAATTGACATTATCATAACTGACGGGGAAGAAAAGCGGGTAGTTACACTGGATCATCCGTCAAAGGGGCTAGTACTCTATCCGGGATTATGGAGAGAAATGATTTGGAAACAGGATGATTCTGTGTTGTGTGTAGCGGCGTCAGAATACTATGATTCAGAAGAGTATATTCGTAGCTATGACGAATATTTACAGTATAGAAAAGAAGTAGGCAATGATGCAGAAGCAGACACAAATACCTTTGAGGGGGGGTGGATTACCAGCCGGAAATAGGAACAGTTCGTATGCTAAAGTTCCCGTTCATGAATCCCAATAAGACCCAATCCAAGTCTGTGGTGATTGAAGGAGAGTTGGATATTCCTTTTGAGATTAAAAGAGTCTTTTATATCTTCGGGAAGGGGAATAGCGGTTTAATACGGGGAAAACATTCTAATCGAAAATCAGAACTAGTACTCTTCAATGTTTCTGGCAAAAACAAGGTCAAGGTTATTGATGAAGACAGGAATGAGTCTGTATACGAACTGAATTACCCAAATAAAGGGGTATATCTACCAAGAATGACATGGAAGGAAATGTATGATTTTACAGAGGATTCTGTACTGATGGTGATAACGAATGAATATTATGATGCTACTGAGTATGTCAGAGATTTTGATACCTTTGTAAAAGAAATGCATGAGATAAAATCCAATACACAATGAAAGGACATGAATTGCAATGGTAGTACAGTCGGTAGTTTTGAAGAAAACCTTTGATTTATATAAGGCTGAGTATGAAGAGGCGGCTCTACGAGCTTTGAACTCTGGGTGGTATATTCTCGGAAAAGAGATGGAGACTTTTGAGCAAAAGTTTGCGGCCTATATGGGGGTGAAGCATTGTGTTGCATTAAATTCCGGAACGGATGCTCTAATTCTTGCTTGCCGGGCCTTGGGATTTACCTCTGGGGATGAGGTGATTATTCCTGCTGGAACCTACATTGCTTCTGTAATTGGAGTGACGGAGAATGGAGCCACTCCTGTGTTTGTGGATATGGATGAGCATATGGAGATAAATGTAGATTTAATAAAGGAAAAAATTACAGATAAAACTAAAGCTATTCTTCCTGTACATTTATTTGGTCAAAGCAACCGAATGGACAAGATTATGGAACTCAAAAGGATATATAATCTCAAGGTGATAGAAGACTGTGCCCAGTGCCTTGGATCAACATTTGAGGGCAAACTGGCAGGCACCTTCGGGGATATTGGTTGCTTTAGCTTCTATCCCACAAAGCCTCTAGGTGCTCTGGGAGATGCAGGTGCGATTATTACTAATGACGATGCCTTAGCGGAGAGAATTCGTCTTCTTAGAAATTATGGCAGCAAGATTAAGTATCACAATGAAATCAAAGGTATAAACAGTCGAATGGACGAAGTGCAGGCTGCTGTTCTACAGGTGGGGCTAACCCATTTGGATGAGGGCAATACCGAAAGACGTCGTCAGGCACAGATGTACATGGATGGAATCCATAATTCGAAAATCACGATTCCTGCTGTGTATGAGAATGTATATCATGTGTATCATCTGTTCCCTATTCTTGTGGAGGAGAGGGATGCATTCCGGGAGTATTTGAGCCAAAATGGAATCAAGACACAGGTACATTATCCGATTCCGCCCTATGTGGCCGAGTGCTACAAGGATTGGGGGTACGCATGGAGCGATTTCCCCAACGCTGAGCGAAACGCAAAGCAGGAAATCAGCCTGCCAATTTACGCTGGACTGACGAACGAAGAAGTGCAGTATGTAATTGATGTGATTAATCAGTATTGAGATGATACCTTATTTGGGGGGGAAAATAAATTGATTAAGATAAAACAGTATTCAAAAGAGAATGAAAAGGTTTGGGATCAGTTCATAGAGAACAGCAAGAATCCACTTTTTATGTTTAATCGAAAATATATGGAATATCATGAGGATAGATTTCAAGATAATTCGCTGATGTTTTATGATGAGAACAAGTTGGTTGCGTTATTACCTATGAACGTGAGGAACGATAAACTTATAACTCATGAGGGACTTACTTTTGGGGGGTTTATTGAAAGTACAAATGTAAAACAACATACGATAAATGATTGTACTTCTGAGTTAATATCATATGCGAAAGGTAAAGGCATTAAGAGAATTGTTTATAAACATATTCCACATATGTATCATGAACAGCCATCAGAAGAAGATATTTATGCGTTATTTTTACATGGGGCACAAATATCTAAAGTTGAGGCAGCAACAGTAATTAATTTACGAAAGCCATTAAAAATGCCAAAAGGGCGGAAATCGCAAATATCTAGGGCGAAACGTGAGGGTGTTGTTGTAAAGGAACTCAATGATCACGATGATTATTGTGAGTTTATAAACCTTGAGAATAGGGTATTAAGCGAACATTACGGTGCAACCGCAACTCATACGGGGGAAGAAATGGCTTTGCTACATAGTCGGTTTCCAGAACATATTCATCTTTATGCAGCAATATATGAGTACACAATAATTGCTGGAGCGATAGTCTATGAATATGGTCAAGTTATTCATTTGCAGTATTTGGCGGCAGATGATAAGGCAAGAGAAATTGGTGCTTTGGACTTGGTTATTGCAGAGGCGATAGAGAAATATAGGCCGACAAAGTTATGGTTAGATTTTGGAAAATCAACAGAGGATGATGGTAGATTCTTAAATGAAGGTTTGATTTCACAAAAAGAAAGTTTTGGTGGACGAACTAATGTTTATGAAACCTTGGAAATTATTTTTTAGTAAATTATGAGGTATAAAGTGAAAATTAATCATAAGATTGAAAATCTTCAAGGAAACCTTAATTTGATTTCAAATAAAGAGGAAGAGATTGTAGAGTATTTAAAAAAGAATCTTGATAGAACAAATGATAAACCTTTGGAGGTTCATCCAAAAAATTCAATATACACAAGATATATAAAGCGAGTTCTGGATATTATTGTTGCAGTTCCGATTTTTTTGGTTTTGCTTCCTATAAATCTTTTATTTGTAATTTGTACCTTCTTCGATGTAGGACATCCTATATTTTATATGCAGTCTCGCTGTGGAAGGAATGGAAATCCATTTCTTCTGGTCAAATTCAGAAACATGAATAATAATACAGATGAAAATGGAAGGCTACTACCAGCAAATAAAAGAGTTACAAAATTTGGAAAGATAATGCGGAAATACTCATTAGATGAACTTTTGAATTTTTGGAGTGTTATAAAGGGTGATATGTCTATAATAGGACCTAGGCCATTGCCAGTATTTTTTTATGATCGAATGAGCGAGCGGCATAAAATGCGGAATGCGATACGGCCGGGATTGGAATGTCCGCGGTTAATTAAATTGCAGGGTGAGGATTTATCCCAGTATCATATTCAATTTGAGAATGATGTATGGTACGTGGAAAATGTAAGTTTTTTGACTGATATAAAGTTGATTTTTCACTTGGTGAAGATGGTGTTCTCAATGAGACAAAGAGAACATCAGGCAAATGGCAACGCAGCGTCCTATTTTGTGGGATATGATGAAGGGGGACACGCAATTAGTATGTCTATTGCGTTAAAGTTATATGCCGATAAGAAGGAGGATGGAGCGACGTGAATGTGAAAGTTGCTATAGTAGTAGGTGGCATTCAAAACCACATACCGCTAATTAAGCGTTTAAAAAGAAGACAGTATTATACGATTTTAGTTGATTATCTAGATGAGCCTAGGGCGAAGCATTATGCAGATGAACATGTTCAAATAAGCATATTTGATTTTGATGCTATTAAAAACCTCGCAATAGAACGAAAAGCTTCGTTGATTATTAATGCTTGCCTAGAGCATGTTAACACAGGAATATGTAGAATAGCTGAAGAATTGGGCCTTCCGCATCCATATAGTTCAGAAATCGCATATAAGATTTCAAATAAGGAGTACATGAAGGAATGTATGGTACAAAATGATGTGCCAACTACAAAATATATGTGTATTTCTTCCTATGAGGATTTAAGGGATTTTTGTTTGAAATATCCTGTATATGTTAAATCAAGCGAAGGTTCTGGGTCTAATGCTGTAAATAGGGCATCGTCGATAGAGGAGGTAAAGTCCTGTATTGAACAAGTATTGAAAAAATATCCTGGAAAAAGAGTTATCGTAGAGGAAGAGGCAAAAGGAAAAGAATATAACGTTTATTGTTTCCCGACAAACGGAAGGGCAAATGTATTGATGATTGCAAAAAGATGTACAGATAATCAATCTGAGGATCATGTAACAAAACTGATTGCAACATTTGCACCGCCATTGATTTCCGAGAAGGCAAAAGAAATTATTCATGATACTGCGAATTGTATCACAAGGGCGTTTAAATTGGATAATGTGCCAATGTTTATGCAAGTGATGGTTTGTGAGGATAAAATCAATGTTATTGAGTTTGCTGGAAGAATGTCGGGAGGATATGGGTATCAAGCAATTTATGATGATACGGGAATAGATGAATTTGAGGCTACAATTAATTCGTTTTTGAATATTCCAAATATCATAGAATTTAAGGCACCTGATAGTTTCACTACGGTTTCAACTATTTATGCATCTCCTTGTATTTTTGATAAGGTAATAGGGTATCAAGAATTGTTGGATAATGGCACTATCAGCAATGCTATGTTTCCAAGATTGTCTGGTACAGAAATTGTTTCTGGAAGTTCAAATGGAAGTTGCGTTGCTTTTTTCATTCATCATGCAGCAACTATAGATGAATTAATAGATAAAATTTTTACGACCTATAATTCTGTTGAGGTTCTAGGAACAGACGGAAAGAAGCATTTGAAGAAAGAGCTAAGATTAACAAAGGAACTAATATTTTCATAAATTTGGGGGATTACATATGAGTCTATCGGAGGAGTTGGCAACTCTCTTGTTTAATATTCGTACTTTGTCAGATAAGGATAGAATACAGATAAAAAAACTGTTGTTGGATTTTTTGGCAGCAACATATGCAGGATATCAAGTAAATAGAAAGTTTAATATTTGTGTTGAAAAAGTTGTTTTCGACCAGAAAGGAAAGGAGGAAGCTTCGGTTCTACTCCATACTCAAAAGTTGCCGGCAAAAGAGGCAGCATTTATGAATGCTTTGTATGGCCATGGTGCTGAATTGGATGATGGAAATCGAAAGGCGATGGGGCATGTGGGCGTTCATGTAATTCCAGCTGTTTTAGCGTTGGCAGAAAGCGAAAAGAAGAATCAAGATGAAGTAATGCTAGCGATTGTATGTGGATATGAGGCTTATATAAGAGTTTCATCAGCTGCACAACCAGGAATGGTGAATAGAAGTTTTCATTCAACAGGAATAGCTGGTGCAATTGGATGCGCTGCTGCATGTGCAAAAATACTGGGATTGTCAGCAGAGATGATGGAAAATTCAATGTCATTGGCAAGTACAATGTCAAGCGGTTTACTAACTTATAGCGAATCAAGACAGATGATAAAGCCAATCAATCCTGCTAAAGCTGCGGAAACAGGCGTTTTTGCAGCTCGTTTAGCCAAGGCTGGAGTTCTAGGACCTTTGAATTTTCTAGAAGGTCCTAATGGATGGTTTCATGCTGTCGCTGATATGGTTAATACAGAGTCACTTTTAATTAAAAATAAACATTGGTTAATCCATGAATGTTATTTTAAATTATTCCCATCCTGTAGGCATACGCATGGTGGAATTGAAGCTGCGATTGCATTGCATGATTTAATATCTCTTAAGGAAATTGAGCGGGTTGACGTTTTTATTTACCCAAATGCAATAAAACTTGCAGGTCATATTATGTTTCCTAAAGATGAAGATGAAACCAAGTTTTCTATATATTATACTTTTGCAATTGCATTGCTTTATGGAGAATATGGTATTCGTTACATGAAACCACCGATATTAAATGAGAGAGTCGTAGATTTGATTCGTAAAATTCATCTTATTTCAGATGAAGGGTTGGAAAATAAAACAATGGGAATACGAGGAGTACGGGTGGAAGTACATCAGGATAATAAAGTGATTGAAAAGACGGTATTAATACCGAAAGGTGATCCCGAAAATCCACTTTCCTTTGGTGATCTCAAGGATAAGTTTAAGGTATGTAGCACAGGTATTTTAGAAGAAGAAAGAGTTAGGGATATAATAGATTATGTTTCTTGTTTTGGTGGGGATGAGGAAATAAATACGACGATTTTTTTCAATGGATAAGATAAGGAAAATGGTAGCTCCAGCTTTTACTGTAAGAGGGAATTTTACATGGTGCGATTAAATAGAAAACAAGAAAAAAAGTATACTGTTAGTATAATATGCTTGATATGCATGTTGCTTACAGTAAATATGAAATGGTTGTTTGAAGGAATTTTAGATAAGTCCATAATAGAGGCAACCATTTTGCTGTTCTTATTGTGTATTCTATTGTTCTTTAATCGATTTAAAATTAAAAAAATAGGACTAATTTGGATCTTATACATTATAAATATTATATTTAGTTTAATAATCCACCCTTCTTCCTTTGGTATTTGGGGGCGAGGAGCCATAACTGTTTTTACAGTAGCCTTTATTTTCTTTGTTGATGAACCTATATATAGATATAAGACTGTTTTGAAATTATTTATATTCTTTGGGATTGTGAATAGTGCATTGGTTTTTTGTCATTACTTCTTTGAATCCTTCTTTGATAACACTTATTATTCTTTACTTAATGAAACTGCAAGAGGGTCGTATAGCCTTTATTCAAAATATGGATATTTTTTTGGATTACTCTATAACCCGCATGAGCCGGCATTTATGATTTGTATTTCTATTGCCGGAATTGTACTATGGGATGTTATGAATAAGACAAGGATTCTATGCTATACACCTGTATTAGTCTTATTTGTCTCTTTATTGATGACAGGAAAAAGAGGGATTTTTGTTATAGGTGCATTGTCATTAATAATAATGATTCTAGTTTTATATGGATCTAGAAAACAATGGTTGCAGTCACTTTTATTAATCTTGTTTGTTGTGATTGGCCTTGCTGTATTTATCCAGTTTGTCTTAACATATACAGAAATAGAATTCTTTACTAGATTTAGGACCTTGATTTTAGGTTTGTTTTCGGGTGATGGTGTGGATTCTGGTCGTTTCCAGATTTATGATATGGCTTTTAATGAGTGGAAAAGTAACCCGATATTAGGAATAGGGTGGAGACATTTCAATGCTTTAACTGTTGAGAAATATCATATGAAACAGTATCATGAGGTGAATTGTGACTACTTGCAGTGGCTCTGTGAAACAGGTATTGTAGGTTTTCTGTGCAATATAATTACTATAGGTGTAATGCAGTTTAGAGCGATGTTTGTATGCAGAAATTTAATAAAGAGAATAGATAATACAGTTGAGAAGTGGACATTATTATTAACAGGATATATACAAATTTTTGTTTTGGTATACGCTTTTATTGAGATTCCATTTGAGGATATAATTATTTTTGCGATATATATAATATCATGCATAGTCCAAAATAGTTTGTATAGGAGGAGAAGTCAGTTTAATGAAGAGAGAGGGTAAATTGTTAAAAAACACTGCAATATTAGGATTAGGCGTGTTTTTTCCTAAACTTGCTATTTTTGTTGCACTCCCTATCTTGACAGCTAAATTATCAAGAGCAGACTATGGAACATATGATTTAATTATAACGCTTGTGTCATTAGTCTTACCTTTAGCAACCGTACAAATTCAATCTGCGGCTTTTCGTTTCTTGATTGATATCCAAAAAAACAAGAATGAGCAGGAGAGACTAATAACGACAATATATGTATTTGTGCTCGCGACATCTGTTATATGTCTTACTATAGTATTTCTTGTATTGGGAACAATGCAAAACAGAATTAGAATTTTACTATGTGCATATTATCTGTTTGATATAGTTTCTATTGTCAATCGTCAGATTATTAGAGGATTGTTGAAGAATGTAGATTATGCAGTTAGTGCATTTATTAGTGGTTTCGGACAAATAATATTTCTGGTTTTGTTTCTATATGGTTTAAATCAAGAACTGGGAGGAGCTTTAGCAGCTGTGACCATAGCTGAATTTTGTTCGATGATGTATTTATTCATTAAAGGAAGAATTTTCACGTATATTAAATGGGGTAAATTTGATTATAAATTATTAAAAGAGCTTCTAATGTATTCTTGGCCAATGGTTCCTAATAGTTTAGCACAGTGGGTCATTCATACATCAGATAGATTTGTTATAACAGGAATTTTAGGAATTGCGGCTAACGCAGTTTACTCTGTTGCCTATAAAATACCATCCATTCTTTCTTTGGCTCAAACTACGTTTAACATGGCTTGGCAGGAAAATGCATCGATTTCAGTTGGAGACGAAGATGCTTCAGAATACTATTCGCATATGTTTAGAGTACTCTTCGATATCATTTCAGGGATGATGTCCGTTTTAATTGGAATGACACCTGTTCTCTTCCTGATTTTTGTGCAAGGAGATTACGAAGAGGCTTATAGCCAGATTCCTATTTTATTTATGGGTATGTTCTTTCTGTGCTTATCAACTTTCTGGGGAGGAATTTTTGTTGCCATTAAGCAGACAAAGGCAGTTGGAACAACCACTGTGATTGCAGCGGTTGTAAATCTGACGATAAATCTGATTCTAATAAGAGTATTAGGCTTATATGCCGCTTCAATATCTTCAGTTTTAGCATATACGATTATGTGTCTGATTAGAGTCTATAAACTAAATAAATTTATTGAGATACACTACGATTTGAAACATATAATCATAGTGATTATAATTCTAGTGTGTCAGTGTGTTATGTGCTTTAAGAATAGTATACAGTTTAACATTTTAAATGTTATTTCGGGATTAACGGTTTGTATTGTATTGAATTTAGGATTACTTAAAGCTTTGTTCAAGATTAAGTTTCACTAATCTGTACAGTGCTATTATTGAAAGAATAGTAACGATTTGAGAGCTTTATTACAATCAAAGAGGAGGTTACGGTGATGAATCATATTAATTTAGTTATGGGAACCATGACATTTGGTGAATCCGTATTTCACCCAGATGCGGATCAGTTTGTCACAATGTTTTTAAATGCAGGATTTGATGAATTGGATACAGCTTACGTATATAATGAAGGACAGAGTGAAAAGTTGTTAGGTGACATCTTAAAAAAGATTGACCGTAGCAACGTGAAAATTGCATCTAAGGTAAATCCACGCATCAGTGGGAAGTTGGATGGCGAGGCTGCACATCTGCAATTGAATAGTTCCCTAGAGCGGCTTGGAGTGGATTATGTGGATACCTTTTTCTTACATTTTCCGGATCCATTCACACCAGTGGAGTCTGTGTTGGAGGCTTGCGCAGAACTTCATACGCAGGGTAAATTTAAGGAACTTGGATTGTCGAATTTCCCGGCCTGGATGGTTGCAGATGTGTGGCACATATGCGATAAGAATGGTTGGGTGAAGCCGAAAGTATTTGAGGGTATTTACAATCCGTTGACGAGAAAAGCAGAGATTGAACTTAATGACGCTCTAAACTATTTTGGAATGAGGTTTTATGCATATAATCCGATGGCAGGTGGTCTTTTGACGGGACGCTATGAGAAATTTGAGGATATTCCTACCGACGGCAGATTTACACATCGTCCTAATTACCAGGGAAGATATTGGAAGAAGAGTTATTTCGAAGCAGTGAATCTCATAAAAGTAGTGGCTAGCAAGTATGAAATTTCGACGATAGAGGCGACGTATCGCTGGCTTGTATACCATTCCATGTTAAATGGAGACAGGGGAGATGCCATCATCATTGGGGCGTCGAAGCTGGAACATCTAAAGCAGAATATGGAAACAGTAAAGGCGGGTCCACTGCCGGAAGATATTCTGAGGGCATTTGAGAAAGCGTGGGAGTTGAGTAGAGCAGATAGTCCAGAATATTTTACATTGTTTAAAGGAAAAAAATAAATCGTTAAGATTGACAAGGAGTCAACATGCTAGATCAAAAAAAGGTATTTGAAGAATTAGAAGCGCAGGGTGTGATTTTTTATACAGGAGTGCCAGATTCTTATCTGAATGGGTTCTGTAACTATTCTTTGATGCAATTTCCAGAGAGAAATATTATTGCTGCCAATGAAGGAAATGCTGTTGGAATAGCGGCCGGCCACTACTTTGCAACTAAGGAAATCTCGCTTGTGTATATGCAAAACAGTGGAATGGGAAACGTGGTTAATCCTCTGGTATCTCTTGTAGATAAGAATGTGTACACTGTGCCTATGCTCTTGCTTATTGGATGGAGAGGTCAGGGAAATACAGAACCAAAGCACCCTCAACATAAACTACAAGGAGAGATCACAACGGGACTTTTGGATATCATGCATATTCCGTATACGATTCTCTCTGATGATGATGTGGCATTTGCAGAAGCGCTTCAGGAAGCTGTGAATTATTGTAAAAAACACAGACAACCTTATGGCCTTATCGCACCAAAAGGTGTGATGGCCGCCAGCGAGAAGACGATCAATAAAGATAATTTTTATCCTATGAGCAGAGAAGATGCCATAGAGGTGATTCTTGATCAGTTTCCGAAGGATACCATCTATTCAGCTACAACTGGTAGGGCGACAAGAGAACTATTCTTCCTCCGGGAAAGACGCGGAGAAGGGAAAGAATGTGATTTTCTAAATGTGGGTTCTATGGGACATGCTTCCTCGGTTGCGCTGGGCATGGCTCTAGGAAAGCCTGAACGAAAAGTAGTTGTATTGGATGGCGATTGTGCAGCCATGATGCATATGGGAGCCTTGACTATGGTAAGCAAGCTGAATGTGCCAAATTTCATCCATATAGTGTTGAATAATGGAGCCCATGAGTCCGTAGGAGGTCAACCATCCGCAGGACATAAGGTCGATTTCACACAGATAGCAGAAGGCTGTGGTTATGCCACTGTTCGACATCCAGTAACTAATAAGGATGATCTGATTAGGGCGATTAGGGAACTAAAGGATTGTGGAAAGGCAGCGTTTATAGATATCCGAATCCATAAAGGGCTTGCAGGAAACCTTCCGCCATTGAACTTCTCACACAGGGGAGCTATAGATTCCTTGATAGAAGAGTTGAATGGATGAATGCTAATAGAAACGGAGCATAAGCTCCGAGAGAAAGGAAACATATACTAATGAATAGCATGGACAAGACAAGAGAATTTTTACAGTCGATGGGATTACCGGGAGGAGATGCTTACCAACTTCCGACATCGAAGAAGAGATTTAAGGATGGTGGGCAGTACCGATTTGAGGTTCCCGGTATCCAAGGACCTAAAGTAATGCAGGCACTTTTGGAGTCTATGGATTCTTATGGCCTTTACCTACACAGAGTAACTCAGACACAGGGCATCATGTGCCTTACAGATGAAGAGATCAGCAAGATGGTAGACCTTGCACATAAGTGGGAAACCGACTTGATTCTGGCAATCGGACCGAGAGCAACCACAGATACTTCTGCCTCTGTACATACTGAGGAAGGTGTCCGTATGGGCTATAGACTCCGCGGTCAGGAGCAAATCGTTCGTGCAATCGAGGATGTAAAACGTGCCGCAAGACTTGGTTGCCGTGGATTCCTTGTCTATGATGAGGGATGTCTATGGGTATTAAATCAGATGAGAAAAGCTGATGAGATTCCAGCAGACTGCCATTTCAAGGTTTCTGCACACGCCGGTCATGGCAATCCGGCTTCAGCAAAGCTGTTAGTGAATATTGGTGCAGATTCTGTCAATCCAGTACGTGATATTCAGCTTCAGATGCTTGCTGCAATGCGTCAGGCCATTGATTGTCCTATCGATATTCATACGGAAAATCCGAAATCCACGGGGGGATTTATTCGCCATTATGAAGTTCCAGAGATGATTCGTATTGCAGCACCGATTTATCTAAAGACAGGTGGTTCCGTTGCTGTGACACATAACTGGGATAGCACAGTTGAGGATGCAAAGAAGAGGGCGAAGCAGTGCATGCTGGTAAAGCGCATGATAGACGAATACTATCCTGAAGCAGTGTGGTCTACTAAAGGGACGCTAATATAGCAATTAGGAGGAAAACAATAAATTATGAGACACCATAAGTATAATAAGAATTTCAGATTCGTAGTAGAGCCGGAGCAGTTTAATAAGTATACGGATAGAGAATTGCTACAGTACTGTTTGGGAGCTACGATGTATATGCCAGGAATTAAGGATTTTGCGCCGAAGATTCTAAACGAATCAATACCCGGACTAACAACGATTGTACTATGTTTTGAAGATGCATGCCCTGAAGACAGGGTGGAGGAAGCAGAGCAGAATGTATATCATTTATTAGACACTATCACAGATGCGATTGATAAAGGAACATTGTCAGACGATGCTATCCCGCTAATTTTTGTACGTATTAGAAATTTAACACAGTTTAAGCATTTTGGTAATGGTTTGACTAAGAAGCAGGCACGTGCATTATGTGGTGTTAACTTTCCAAAGTTCAATGCGGAGAACGGCTATGAGTATTTTGGGTTTCTGCAGGATTTGAATGAGCGTTTAAATGAAATTTTATACGGCATGCCAATTATTGAGGATTCAAAGGTGGCATACAAGGAAAATAGAATGCCAGAATTGATTAGAATCAGGAAGATTCTTGATAAGTATCGTAATCTGGTTTTACAGGTACGTGTTGGGGGTACGGATTTTTCGTCTGTATTCGGTGTTAGAAGAGGTGTGGATTATTCTATCTATGATATCATGACTGTGCGGGAGTGTTTGGCTGATATCATTAATGTATGTGGACGTAACAATGATTATGTCATTTCTGGTCCTGTGTGGGAATATTTTCGTGCACCAAAGGAGATGATGTTTGAGGAACTTCCTAAACACGGACTGGAGGACTACTTGATGAAGCGTATTCCTATTGTGAATAACGAGATTGATGGGTTGCTTCGTGAGGTAATACTTGATAAGGCGAACGGTTTTGTGGGGCGTACTGTAATCCATCCTACTCATATCAAATTTGTAAATGCACTTATGGCAGTTACAAAGGAAGAGTATGATGATGCCTGCATGATCTTGGGACATAAAGAAGGTGGAGTAATTAAGGGAACGGGGGCAAACAAGATGAATGAGATAAAGCCACATACCAATTGGGCAGTAAAAATTTATTATAGGGCACGTGCATTTGGCGTAATTGAAAATGAAGGTGCCTACGTAAAATTGTTTGCAGTAAATAGTTAAAATTATTTTTCGTATAATTATTTGTATCGTTACCTTGAGAAGACTTTGAAGGTCAATAAAAGGTTGTAATGCAGAAACCTTTTATGTAGAAGAATGGATACAATTATGTTGAGGTATAGACTGGAGGAAATAATGGCTATAAATGTACAGACACCGATTTCTGATGATGTCATAGCTAGATTGCAGATAGGAGACACAATCCTTATCACAGGTGAGATTCTCTGTGGGAGAGATGCGGTGCTTCCAAAGTTAATCCATTTGATTGAGGAAGAAAAGGTAGATACGCTGGGTCTCAAATTAAAAGGCAAAGTTATTTTTCACACAGCAGTAAGCCCTGCTGGTGTAGGACCAACATCTAGTAACAAGCTAGAGATTGAAAGTAGTATGGAACCACTCTCAAAGGCAGGTGTGAAGCTTCATCTTGGGAAGGGAGAGATACATAAAGAAACGATTGCAGCCTTAGATATCTACAATGCTGTCTATGCTGTAATCCCTCCTGTTACCGCACTTTTAGGAGATAAGACGATTGAGCAAAAGCTTGTTGCTTTCCAAGAGCTTGGCATGGAGGCACTTTATCAGTTAAAGATAGTTCAATATCCAGCCATTATCGCTGCTGCACACGGAAGGAGCATTTATGAGTGAGTTAAATTACAGTGAGATCGTTGCCCGTGTACGGGTTACCCTGGTAGAAGCTGGATCTACCTTCCGTGAGGATAAGAAGGAATCTTATAGGAGGGCGATCCAGGGTGAGACAAATCTAAAAGCAAAGTGGATTTTAGAGACAATCTTAGAGAACGCTGAGGTGGCTCAGAAGAATCACAGTCCACTCTGTGATGATACCGGAATACCTCACATAGTTTTGGAAATCGGATCGGATGCCGTTGTGACCGGTAGGATACTGGACGCGATCAAAGAAGGGATAGTAGAGGGCTTGCGAACCCTTCCGGGAAGACCAATGGGGATTATGGGGGATGACAGCCGCAGAATTAACCAGTCTGGTGGCCTGAATCAGGACAGTGCCGGCGTGGAGCCTGCACCAATACTCATCAGAAGATGTGAGGAGAACGTGGTAAGACTGCATGTTCTGATGTTTGGTGGTGGTCCTGCCATTCGAGGAAAGACATGCCACGTTTTTCACAAGCATAACACACAGGTGGTTATAGATGAAATCGTAAAGTGGGCGACAGAAGGTGTGGCGGCGCTGGGATGTTCTCCATGTACACTTGCGGTGGGCGTAGGACGTAGTCATTATGAAGCTACCTCCATGATGCTTCAAGCACAGGTGGATGGAAAATATGATGTTCAGACTGAAATGGAACAGGAGATTACTAGAAGAGTGAATGAAGCGGATATCGGTCCGCTAGGATTGCACGGTAAAACCAGCGTTATTGCAACATATATGAAGGTTGGTCCCCAGAGAGCGAGCGGAGTAAGGATTGTCTGTGTACGTCCTAATTGTTGTTTTGAGCCAAGGATTGCAACTGTAGTTTTGTGAATGAAAAATTAGTGGTAGGATAATTTTAGCAAATAGTCTGCTTGCAATATGGATTAATATCAGAGTTAATTTCATATATTAGGGATGAAAGTATTATAGGTTCATATCCAACTTGATCGTTCATGAATAGTGATTTTTATCGTAACCCGTCCCACTTAAGTATAGGTGCAGAACAGATATTTTTCCAGACTGTGCACCTCTGTTCTGGTATTTCGTTCCTGAAAAGAACTAACCTAAGTTTCCAAATTTCTGGTACATAAAATGTATTTTCGTTCCTCATGAAATCATGTTGCTTCGGTTTTCTAATGATTTCGTTATGGTATATAGTTTTTATCTTTACATTTGAATCTGGAAACACGCGAACTGTCTACTATTTTACAGAGAGATGAGGATAAAAATATCCTAAGCACAAGCCGTAGACTATATAAAGATTTTCAAGGTTAGAGATATCGCCTAACATGAGAGCTCCCGGAGTAGATGGAGTGTCCTATTTTGAATGGAGAGCCTGAGAGTAAAGAAATCCACTAGAATAATGAGCCTGAATTATTCATGATAATTCATTCCACAGCGGCTAAAGCCGCATAGTTACAAGCTTTTAACTGAGTATTGTATTTCACCTGTTAGATGATATGGAAAAAGAAGCAAACTTTTGTTTAATTTTAGGTGTCGAATCCATATAAAAACAAAGGGAGGTTCTCATATGCATATTTCAAACACAAAAGCATTAGAATGCAATAGACAAATTAAAATAAATTTTGACGGAGGTGATTTATCCTTCGATGCAGGGCTTCTTTTAATAAAAGAATTCACCTGCAAACTTGGTTTTATCAAGATTTTACAATCTATGTTTAAAACCAATGACACTGCTATCTTTCGTTATCATAAAGAGGACGAAAACTTATGGCAGATGATTTACCAGATACTCGGTGCATACTTTGAGGATGACTGTGCTGATGAACTGACAAATGATCCTGTGCTGACCGCAATCCTTGCGAAGAATGCTCTGGCTTCACAGCCTACGTTGTCTCGATTCTTTAATCGGATGGATGAATCAGTTTTATAATCTCATGCGCAGATTCCGGAACGTAGCCATTGCTTCTTCGTGGCGATAGTGGATTTACAAAGCCTGAGTTCTATGAGCAGTGTGAAACGGATGGTGTGTCCTATGCGGTTCGCTTAAAGCTGAGCGAACTATTACGGAAACTGGCTGCTGAAATCGATAACGTCTTACAGAAGCGATAAAGGATGATCTTACCTCATATGCCGTTGCGTATGGAGAATCCATGTATCAGACTGGATCCTGGAACGTCCGCGACGAGTTGTATGCAAAGCAGAAAAGCCTGCAGGGCAGTTTGTTCACATGTACATATTTATTGTAACAAATAGGGATTCATCACCCGAGTTGGTAAACAAGTTTTACTGTAAACGCGGCACAATGGAGAATTATATTAAAGAAAGCAAAAATGGTTTTGATTTTACCGCTGTCAGCAGTTCATACAAAATCGTAAATGCAAACCGTCTCCAAGTACATGCACTGGCATACAACATATTAATTGGTTTAAACGAATGGTACTGCCTGCAAACATGCGTAAACAGTTGGTAGATACCATACGCTTGAAATTGCTGAAGGTAGCAGCAAGAGTTGTACGTTCAGCAAGATATATCACATTTAAGCTTTGCCGTAGTAGCCCTTATAAAAATGAATTCTATGAAACGCTGAATAATATAAGCAGGCTACAGCCGAAGCTGGAGTAATACAGTAACTATGGACCATGAGAAGGAAAGATGCAGATTTTAGTCTTACAGGGAAAGTCTATCCTTTATCCGGGTATTCCTCATGCTAAATCTCATAATCGTCGGTTCGAAACACATGAAACGAATTATAAGGCAGGAATTATAATGTCATGAATAATTCAGGATGAGTTCTTATATACAAAATAAAAACAAGTAAAAAATTTTAAATTCTATAATGAATTTAAGAAAAAATTCATTCAGATAAACTAAATATAATAAATATTTAATGCGATTTAGAGATAAATTTGAGATTTAAGTTACAGGATATAAAATTGTTAGTTACATGATTTTAAAATTACCACTAGAAAATCCCATCCATTTATGCTATAGTATCCAAGATAGAGCAATAAACGTAGATAAAATACCAGTTTTAAAATCCAAAATAACCCAACCGGTAACACCCCAATACCCCTAATGAATTTATCCCCCCGTTTATTCTCCGCTAAAACTATTGACACAACAGATTTCCGCATACTATACTTAAGAGAAAATAAAAACCAACGCCTCACAAAAAGGAACCCCTAAAATAACCCACACCACATTACATAATAGAAGGACCCCCAAATGCCCCTCATTCAACCACCCAAATGGTTCCGCTGCACCATATGGACCATTTTTACCTTCATATTACTAATAACCCTCTACCTGTCCTTCCAAAGCGGCCCAGCCACCAAAGCTTTAGAAAAGCCCTTTGTAACCCAGGTAACAGGCACCTTGGCAAACGCTCCAACCCAGGAGCAGGTACTGACTATCACCTACTACCTCCGTCAGGCAGGCAGGGCTATCCTTTTCTTCGCATTAGGATTTACCGGAAGCTGGGCGATCCTCCTCACCTTCCGAAGGATTACGGCAAAGCTTCGCATACTATCCACAGCAGCCATGCTGTTCGCCATAGCCTTTTTTACAGAATTTATGAAACTTTTTATAGAAGGAAGACATTATTCCTTCCCTCAATGCCTGGAAGGTTTCCTCTTCGGCATGCTGGGATACCTGTGCATTAGTATGATCTTGCACTTATTTGCACATTATAAAGACAGAATCAAGAAAAAAGCAGGAGCAGAAGCGTAACCGCTTACTGCTTTACCGGAGGCATATGTACCAGAAGAAGTCTAATCTGCAAAATTTAATAATTATATCGATAGACTGCCTTGTACTTGTCCTCAGTCTCGGTATTGCCAACTATATCAGGCATCAGAAGTTTTTCAAGGGACTGAATAATCCCACGGATATGAAAGTTCTGATCGCTATTTTTTTGGTGGTATTCCTGATAATCAACCTGTTTAAGAACTGGTATAAGAAAATGCTGCTCCGCGGGCCTTTCCAGGAACTGCTGGAAACCATTAAGATGAACCTTGTGACATTGGCCGGAGCTACCTTTGCTTTATATTTTACCAGGGTAATCGACGAATATTCCAGAAAAGTGCTTGTTTACTTTGTTTTTATAGATGTTATTCTGATGTTTCTCGTCCATCAGCTGTACAAAAAGTATCTCCCTATATTTTACAAGGTAGCCGGAAATGCAAGACAGCTGCTTCTTGTAGCTTCTGCCAGGGAAGCGGAGGCTTTGGCTGCAGAGATGAAGAGCATCAAAGACTACAGTTACCAGATAAAAGGGATTATTCTGCTGGATGGGGAGGAAAAAGAGGTGGGAGGCATCCCGGTGGTTGCTCCCGGAAAGGAACTGATTGAATACTGCCTCACAGCTTCTCTGGATGAGGTAATTATCTGTACGGACAGACAGACGCAGGAGGAAAGAAAAGAAGATCTGGAAAATCTGGCAGCTATGGGGCTGACCATCCATCTGCAGGTTCCTGTCCTGGAGCTTACAGAGGCTCCTCAGCGTATCCTTTCCCAGTTCGGACAGTTCCATACGATTACCTATGCCAATAAGGTAGCTCCGTTCGGGCAGCTTATGCTGAAGCGTCTTATCGATATAGCCGGAGCCTTTGCGGGCAGCCTGGCATTGCTTGTCCTTACGGTTGTTCTGACACCTGTTATCAAGCTGGATTCTCCTGGCCCGGTCTTTTTCGCGCAGAAGCGTGTGGGGCGGAATGGCCGTATTTTTAAGATGTACAAGTTCCGATCCATGTATACCGATGCGGAAGAGCGGAAAAAGGAGCTGATGGCACGGAACGAGATGGACGGGCTGATGTTTAAAATGGAAGATGATCCCCGCATTACCAGAGTTGGGAAATTCCTGCGAAAAACAAGCCTGGATGAGTTTCCGCAGTTTATCAATATTCTCAGAGGGGATATGAGTCTGGTAGGTACCAGGCCTCCCACGCTGGATGAATTTGAGCATTACCAGTCTTATCATAAGAAAAGACTCAGTTTCCGGCCGGGGCTTACCGGTATGTGGCAGGTGAGCGGCAGAAGTGATATTACGGATTTTGAAGAAATCGTCAGGCTGGATGTGGAATACATCGACAACTGGTCTGTAAGTCTTGATCTGAAAATTTTGATAAAAACAGTTCTGGCTGTTTTTTCCAAGAGCGGGGCCAGGTAATTTTTTTATGCTCAAATTTCCTGTTTTAAGCGTATATTAATTTACGTTTTAAAATGCCGATAAGGTATAAGGAACCTTTATGTAACTGTGAGGGGGACTGAACAGTTACAATTTTTAACAAAACAGGATAAAAGAAAGCAGGAACCAGAGGATGGAAAAGTTAAGCAAGGCGGATCTTGAAAAAGAAGAAATATTAAATCCGGAAAAAGCGGAGAAAAGAAGGCTCAGGAAGCGTAAAGCCCGTCTAATGGCAGCAGTGACAGTAGTCTGTGTGATTTTTGTGGTAGGTACCACCGGTTTTATGGTCGTGCGTGCTATGGGGAAAAACAGCATAATGAGTAAAGGCGGCGGTATGGAGCCGGCAATTTCCACAGATGTAAAGGTAATGGATAAGGTGGCACAATGGCAGGATGGCTGGATCGGATATCAGGACAAGATCTATGAATACAATGATGATATCATGACTTTTCTTATCATGGGTATTGATAAAAAGGACAAGCTGGAAACCGTTGAAAACGGAGGGCAGAAGGGGCAGGCGGACGCGGTCTTTCTTGTAGTGATGAATCCGCATAATAAAAAGGTGGATTTGATAGCTGTTAACAGGGACACGATGGCGGATGTGGAGGTGTACGGACAATCGGGGGCCTATTCCGGTACAGTTAAAGCCCAGATTGCGTTGCAGCATGCATATGGGGATGGAAAGGATAAAAGTGCCCGTTTGATGGAAAAAGCCGTTTCAGCGCTGCTGTATCAGCTGCCTATCCATGGTTATCTCGCTGTGAATATGGACGGGATTCCTACAATTAATGATATCATAGGCGGCGTGGAGGTGGAATGTCTGCAGGATTTGACGGCTGCGGACCCGGCCCTTAGTGCAGGTGATACGGTAAGGCTGGAGGGGGAAACGGCCTTCTGGTATGTAAAGTACAGAGATACCGATGTTTTTGAAAGCAACCGTCATCGCCTGGAAAGGCAGGCGCAGTATCTGCAGGGATTTATCGAGCAGGCCAGAGCGGCCTTTAAAAAAGATGTCACCCTGCCTCTCACGCTGTTTCAGAAATTAAGTCCTTATATGACCACGGATATAAAAGCGGACGAAGTTACCTATCTGGCTACGACAGCCGCTTCCTATGCCTTCAGCGGAGAAATCCATATGCTGGAAGGGGAAACCCGTATGGGGGAGGTTTATGAGGAATTTTATCCAGACGAGGATGCTCTTCATCAGCTTGTTATCGATATTTTTTATGAAGAGGTACAGCAATAGCTATTACCGCCTCTGGCGTTAATATGGGAAGCTATACAAGAATCATCAGGAGGGGAGGGCCTGTAAACCATATACGGGCAGGTTCCGTTCCGGTTCAGAACCGGAGGAATTCTGCAGCAGCCGGCGTAATTCGTTTAGAATCGTTATCTTTATGTGCTCTGTATGCTTCCCGGAGCCGGCATGTTCCTGACAGGTTATTCCCGGACAATGAAACCGAATGAAAAGGATAAAAAGATGTTACATAAAAAATACAAACTTCTGAATAATGTTTTTATCATTTCCCCATTTCTTTTGTTCTGTTTGCTTTTGGCAGGCTGCGGCAGTAAAACCGGAGAACAGGGCAATACACAGACGGATACCCGTCAGACGGTTGAAAGTGCCGATCTGTCTTTGGCAGATTTTATGAAAGAAGATGGTACAGCGGATATGCAGTCTTTGCAGAATATAAATGTGGAGGCCTACGCATGGCTGGAAATCACCGGGACAGATATCAGCTTTCCGGTATTGCAGCCGGCAGAGGACGAATACTTTTACCTGAGCCATAATATTTACGGGAAAGAGGATGAGGACGGCTGCATTTATACGGAGTATTACAACAATAAGGATTTTGGCGATCCCAATACCATTATATACGGTCGTAACAGGGATAAAAGATTCGGCAGGCTTCACCAATACAAGGACAGGGATTTCTTTGATTCCCACAGGGAAGTAAAGATATATTTGGATGACAAGGTACTTACCTATCAGATTTTTGCGGCATATACCTATGATGACCGGCATTTAATCGCAACATATGATTTTTGGGATCCGGCAGTCTATTCTGCATATTTGGAAGACATCTTTGCGATCCGTGCGATGGATGCTTTTATCGACAGCTCCGCCCCGGTTTCCGCAGAGGATAAAATCATTACATTATCCACCGGGGTAACAGGTGAGGATGACAAGCGTTATCTGGTGCAGGCTGTGCTTGTGCCGGAACAGGCCTGAAAGGCGGATGGAACATGGAACAGAAACGAAAAAGAAGAAGAAAAAAGAGAAAGCGGTCCGCAGCTAAAAAAGCCGGTATTTTCCTTGCCGTTCTGCTGTCGGTTCTCCTTTTGTTTCTCCTTTTGCTGCTGGTTGGATATTTATGGATGGAAAGCCATGGGCGGAGTGCTTTTGCTCAAAAGCAGGAAGCGGTCCCGGAACAGATGCAGACGGTTTCCGTATCGGAAAATGATGCGGGAGAAGCATTGGAAGCAGGGACGCTGCGTTACAAGGGAAAGACATATACCTATAAAAAGGATGTTTTGACCTTTTTATGTATGGGGATAGATAAGACCGGAGAAGTGAAGGCTTCCTCCGATTTATACAGGGGCGGACAGGCTGATGCCCTGTTCCTGGCGGTTTTGGACCCCCGGGAAAATAAGATCAGTGTAATCGGTATCAACAGGGATACTATGACGGAAATAAAGACTTACGATCCCAATGGCTTATATTCCGGAAAAGAGGTTGCACAGATAGCCCTGGCCCATGCCTATGGAGAGGGGCTGGAAGAAAGCTGTGAAAATACGGTGGAGGCTGTTTCCAATTTATTCTATGGCCTGCCGATTCATGGATACTGTGCTCTGAATATGAGTGTTATAGCCGCAATTAATGATGCGGTGGGCGGTGTGGAGGTTACCATACCGGAATCCGTAGCTAAGGGCGGTATGAAAATAAATGGTACACGCTACGGCGGTGAATGGAAGACGGGGGACCGCGTTCATCTGGAGGGCGAAGAGGCCTATGTATATATAAAGTACCGTGATACAAAGGAAGCGCAGAGCGCGGAAGCACGTCTGTCCCGTCAGAAAGAGTATTTACAGGGATTTATCGGACAGGCAAAGGCAGCTATGAAGCAGGATATGACGCTTCCGCTGAAGCTGTATACGCAGGTTTCTCCTTATATGGTTACGGATATATCCGCAGACGAAGCAGTTTATCTGGCAGGACAGGCATTATCCTACAGTTTTGACCAGAATGACATATATACGATGGAAGGGAACGTGGAAATGGGTGAAATGTTTGAGGAATTTTACCAGGATGATACGGCCCTGTATGAACTGATACTTCAGGTTTTTTATGAGGAAGCAGCTCCGTAAGGCTGTTGTTACAGCTTACCAATGGTATTAGCGGACGGGCAACCGGACGTTGATATAAAGAAGCCACACACACTATAAGAAAGGGGGATGATTGACATGAAAAAGAAAATGGCAATTGTTCTTTCAGCAATTCTCGCATGCTCTATGGGCATGACTGCGATGGCGGCTCCCAGTCCGTCCATCCAGAAGGAACCTGTAGCGCAGGTCGTTGTGAGCCCTTCTGTCGGTACAAGCAATACCGTTACCACACAGGCTGTAAGTGTTTCCAGCGACAAGTCTGCAGTCCTTCCCGGAACAACCTTCAAGACCGCAAGCGGCCAGGTTGTGGACCCGGCTGCAGTAGCAATGGTTATCGCACCCGCTTCCGCTGAACAGGCACAGGCTTCTGCCGCATCTTTAGCAGCAGCAATGGCTTCCAGCAAAATGCAGGTAGTTAACTTTACCGGAAGAAACGGACTGTCTCTTACAGACAGCAAAGGCAATCTGAATGTTGTTAACAACATGGTAATTGGCCTTCAGACCGCAGCCGGTGAAGCTGTTGCACAGAACGGTTCCGTATCTGCAGCATTCGCGCTGGCAGATATTCTCGGAGCAGCTACTCTGGCTGAAGGGGAAACCATTCAGGCATTATACCAGAGAGCAGACGGAACATGGGTAGCCGTTCCGGTAGTTATCAAGAACGGTGCAGTTGCCGTTGCACTTCCTGCATTCGGCGGCGCTGTAAATGTTACATTTGTTGTAGCCAAAGGCGCTCATATGGAAGATGTTCCGGCAACAACTTCTCCCAGAACCTGATAGTTCTGGATTCGTACTAAAACTATTTCCTAAAATCAACTTGTGTGGTTTCAAAATACCTGGTTTCCGGAATATCGGAAGCCAGGTATTTTTTTTTTGCCCTGAGTACCGGCAGGTGCTTCTTTTAAGTTATCGATATAATATTACTATTCCAGTACAGTGGCCGGATGGACGCCGACTGCCGTAAACCGGGGAACAAAATCCATTGTTCGGAGAAATATCTGCATCTTTAGGAATATACCGAATTTTTCAAAGGACTTTTGATAGATGCCGCAGACGTTGATTATTTGTATTACGGTTTATATGGTAATGGATATTCATTTTTTTTGTGCAGATTAACGGATTGCCTCAAAAGGTATTGTTGGATGTGCCATATATGGCACATCTTTTGCCGCTTCGGATATCTAATTCCCTCGTTTGTAGTCACGGAGTAAAAAGTACGTTAAAATACTACTACAGTTCAGTGGAAAAAGCAATTCTTGCTTATGGAATATGCTAAACTGAAAAAAACGAAGTTTGGTAAATTTTGGAAGTAAGGTGCAAATGATGATGGATTATGTAGTTATTATGCGTGGCTTAAGAGAGGACAACGATGTAAAGCAGAGGGAGGTGGCCGAGTACCTGAACATTGATCAGAGGGTCTATTCCAGATATGAAAGAGGGCAGAACGCTATGCCTGTGAGATTTATCCCTTTGCTTTGTGACTACTATAATGTATCAGCGGATTATCTGTTGGGAAGATCAAAAGAAAAGGACTACCTCGGCGCTGACAAATCCCGTAAGCTGGGAGCCACGAAGAAGAACGGATAACACAAGACAACTGAAGAGGGAACATATGCCTATGGCATACGTAAAAAAGGACGGTTTTTACCGTTCTTTTTTCTTGTGAAAAAGTCCGGTTTCGGCTATAGTATTAGGTGTGTGAAGAAACGGCTTCCGTAAGGAATGCCGTATTGGTCTGATTTTGAAGAAATTTTTAAAGAAACAGGAGCAGATGCATATGAAATGTCTCGTGTTGGCAGGAGGAAGAGGCGACAGGCTGTGGCCGCTGTCCAGAAAGAATTATCCGAAACAGTTTATCAGCATCCAGAAGGATCATTCCATTTTTCAGGAGACTATTGCCAGGAATATTCCTTATTGCGATGAATTTATTATAGTTACCAATAAAGAATACCAGTTTATTGTGGAAAACCAGATGAAGGCTTTCCAGGGGATAACCTACAGGCTGGTACTGGAGGATGTGGGGAGGAAAACTACCGCGGCCATTGTGCTTTCGTGTCTGCAGTTTCCTTTGTCTGAACTGATGTTTGTGGTGGCAAGTGATCATCTGATTGAAGGGGCTACCTATAAAGATGATGTAACAAAGGCCGCGGAGCTGGCAAAAGAGGGCTGGCTTGTCACCTTCGGTATGGATATAGGCAAGCCGGAAACCCGGTTCGGTTATATCCGCTGCCGGGGAGAAGAAGTGCTTTCCTTTATAGAAAAGCCGGATGCCGCCACGGCGGCTTCCTATTTTGAAGCAGGGGACTATCTGATTAACAGCGGTATGTTTCTGTTTCGTGTGGGGACGCTGGTCCAGGAAATCCGGAAATTCTATCCATGGTTATACAATTCCTGTGAAGCGGCCTTTTATATGAGGAAGGTAAAAGGAAGACATACGTATTATCCGTCCGAGGTACTGGAAGGCATCCAGGCGGTCCCTATTGAGAAAAGTGTTTTTGAACGGACCGGAAGAGGGAAGGTGATTCACAGCTCTTTTCAGTGGCAGGATATCGGAAGCCTGGAGGATTTATCCCTCACCGGGATCCGGAGAGACGAAAGAAATCAAATCGTGTATGAAAGCACCAATACGACGGTGCTGAATCAGAGTGACCGTCAGCTTGTGGTAGCCAACAATCTGACGGATATCACTATTATTAATACAGAAGATGCGGTTTATGTTGGCAAGACAGGGGAATCCGAGAAGCTGAAGGGTATCATGAGGGAAAATCCGGAGGAACAGCATTACTTTGACCAGGGAAGGGTCATTTACAAGCCGTGGGGAACCTATGAGCTTCTGAATGTGAATCCCCGCTACGTTGTCCGCAAGGTGATGATCACGGAAGGAAAAACGATCTATGCACACCAGCACTCCCATCGAACGGAGCATTGGATTATCGTGTGCGGAAGGGCCAGAATCATCCTGGAAGGCGGGGAAGGAGAATACGGGCCCAACGACAGCATAGAAGTACCGGAAAACACCCCCCACCAGATATCCAATATAGGAAATGAACCTTTGGTGTTTATGGAGATATCCACAGGTAAAATGGTGGAAGAAAGAGACTTGATCTCTGTGCGCAGCCGGGATCTGTCGGAGGCGGAACTGGGCTATCAGGTGGAGCCTTTTGTCCGTCTGCTTCCCGCCTTCAAGGATTACTTATGGGGAGGCACCAGGCTTCGGGATATTTATGCTAAGAAATGTGACTATGAAACCATTGCGGAAAGCTGGGAGCTGTCCGCCCATAAGGAAGGGCAGAGCATTGTGGCTTCCGGGCGTCATAAGGGACTGCTTTTTTCCGAGTATCTGGATCGGATCGGGAAGGAAAAATGGGGCTGGAAATGCCAGCCGCTGGAACGTTTCCCGCTTCTGGTCAAGCTGATTGATGCAAAAGAGAATCTTTCCGTACAGGTTCATCCGGATGATGCCTATGCCCTGGAAAAGGAAAATGAATACGGGAAAAATGAAATGTGGTACATCCTTCAGTGCGAACCGGATTCCTGCATTTACTGCGGCTTTAAACGGGATGTAACCCGGGAAGAGGTGGAAAAGGCGGTGGAAGAGGACACGATTCTTTCCCTGCTGAACCGGATTCCCATCAAACAGGGGGAGGCTTTTTTCATACCGGCAGGTACCGTTCATGCCATCGGCAAGGGAAGCCTGATATGTGAAATCCAGCAAAGTTCCAATTGTACCTATCGTTTATATGATTATAACCGCAGGGACAAGTATGGAAATTACCGGGAGCTTCATATGGAGAAGGCGCTGGCGGTCATGAATTACAGCCGGTACGAAGTGCAGCGGTTTGACAGCGAAACCATAGAAACGCAGGAGGTGGTTTTACGCATCCTGAGCCGCTGCAAATATTTTGAGTGTGTCAGCTGTACACTCCATGGCTCTTATGAGCTGGAGGAGGACGGAAACTCCTTTTACTCGTTGCTGTGCGTAAAAGGGAAGGCGCAGTTGCAGCACGCGGAGGGGGCGGAAAGAATACAGATGAAGGCCGGAGACAGTATTTTCATTCCTGCCGGAGAGAAGAAATTCCGTCTGGATGGGGACGCAGAGATCATTATTACCCATATATAAAAACGACGCCGGATTTTTGAAAGCCGGCGTCGTTTTATGGGGAACTGCTGTTTAGTTTTTGATAAATACTGTATAACCTCTGCTGTTCAGCAGTCTTTCCGCTTTCTCAATGGAAGCTTCTTCATAAAATTCAATGCGCAGGACACCGTCTTCCGATTCCCGGTTATGGACAATGCCGATATTTTTAATGCTGATATGGTTCAGCGCCAGCAGGGTGGCCACGGAGGCCAGGGAGCCGGCTTCGTCGGGAATTTCCACATTGATGGTGTATACTTTTTTAATAGGGCCGCTGGAAGCGTCAATAAAGGAATCCCGGTAGTTCCTGGCCGTATCGAAGAAGGAATAGAGCTGGCTTGCATCCTTTCGGTCAATTTCATCCTTTACTTTTTCAAGGGAACTGATATAGCGTTCCAGAAGCTGTGATATATTTTCCCTGTTCGTCAGGCAGATCTGCTGCCACATAACCGTGGAGGAAGAAGCGATACGGGTAATGTCCTTAAAACCCCCTGCAGCAACCAATTTCATGATTCCTTCATCGTTATCGCTGGCCTTTACCAGATTCACCAGGGAAGAAGCGATGACATGAGGCAGGTGGCTGATTGCCGCCGTCACATAGTCATGCTGCCGGTAATCCAGAATCAGGGGGATGGCTCCCATTGCTTTAACCAATGCGGCATACCGTTCCACCTGTTCTTTTGGGGCATCCGGAGTGGGGGTGAGGATATAATAGGCATTTTCCAATAAAGAGGCCTTGGAATTCTGGTAGCCGATCCGTTCGCTGCCGGCCATGGGATGGCCTCCGATAAAAGAAGCGGTAAGGCCCAGTTCTTCAATGGCGGCATGGATTGTGCTTTTAACGCTGCCCACATCGGTGAGGATACAGCCGGGATGAAGGGACAGGAAATTGCGGATTAACCGGAGGTTTCTGTCATTCTGGGACACCGGGGCGCATAAGAATAGAAAGTCACAATCCGTGAAGGCGGCTCCGTTTTCTTCGTCAACCCGTTCCGCCGCTTCATCAATAATACCTTCTTCCAGGGCCAGCTTCCGTGTTGCACCGTCCGTATCACAGGCCCGGATATAGCAGTCCGGCATGGATGCCCGGATGGCTCTGGCGATGGAACCGCCGATAAGTCCAAGCCCAATAAAGGCAAAGGTGAGTTGCTTCATAACGTGCTCCTTTTATCTGAAGCTGCGGCCTGCAAGTCCGATATAGGGAGCGAGCTCACCGGTCAGCTTCTCAAATTTTTCAAAGGTAAGGGACTGCGGGCCGTCGGAAAGGGCATGGGCGGGATCGTTATGTACCTCTATCATCAGACCGTCCGCGCCGCAGGCTACGGCTGCTTTTGCCAGAGGAGCCACATATTTGTAGACGCCGGTGGCATGGGAGGGATCCACAATCACAGGAAGATGGGTCCTTTCCTTTAATACCGGAACGGCGCTTAAGTCAAGTGTGTTGCGGGTGGCGGTCTCAAAGGTGCGGATGCCTCTTTCGCATAATACCACATTGGGGTTGCCTTCGGCAATGATATATTCCGCTGCGTTGAGCCACTCCTCAATGGTGGCGCTCAGGCCTCTTTTTAAAAGTACGGGAAGGCCGGATCGTCCCGCTTCCTTAAGAAGGATAAAATTCTGCATGTTCCGGGCGCCGATCTGGATCATATCCACATATTTCACGGCAGCTTCAATGGCCTCGTGGCTCACAACCTCGCAGATGGTGGCCAGCCCGGTTTCTTTCGCGGCTTCCTGCATGTAACGCAGCCCTTCCTCTTCCAGTCCCTGGAAGGAGTAGGGGGAGGTCCGCGGCTTGTATGCTCCGCCGCGGAGAATGGTAGCGCCGCAGGCTTTGACGGCTTTTGCGATAGCCATCAGCTGCTCCTGCGTTTCCACGGCGCATGGACCCGCCATTATGGTCATATTGTCCGGACCGATAGAGGTGGGGCCGACTATAACCGTAGTGGGATCGGGATGGAACTTCCGGTTTGCCAGCTTGTAGGTTTCCGTTACCGGCACTATCCTGTCAACATCCTTGAAGCTTATCAGGTTTTCCGTGGACAGGCGGCTTTTATCGCCCACCACGCCGATGATGGTAACCTCGGTACCCTGGGAAAGATGGGCGTTCAGCCCGCTGTTTTCAATATATTCCTTTATCGCCGTGATACTGGATTGTGCTGCCTGGGGTTTCATTACAATAATCATAGGTTTGGTTCCTTTCACTTTCCGGTAATTTTAATGCCGTTACCAATATAGCACTTTAAAGCGCGAAAGTCAACCGGAATCCATATCCTGTATTTTGGCTATTTTCCCTTGATTTCAGGGGGTTTTAGAGGTAGGGCTGATTTAGATGCAGCGGAGGGAAAAAGAAGGGAAAAAATAACTTGTATAAAATGTTGAAAATTGCTTGTAAAAAATTTGGACATTTAGTAAAATATACCCATGGGGTTCTGGAAGAGATTTTTAATGGATTGGGGACTTTTACAGAAAACCCGGAAATCGCATAATACGGAGGAATTCAGTATGAACATTTACACAACAGACAAGATTCGTAACGTTGTTCTTCTGGGACATGGCGGATCAGGCAAGACTAGTTTAGTAGAAGCAATGGCGTATTTGTCCGGAATCACATCCAGGATGGGTAAGGTAACAGACGGAAATACGGTCAGCGATTTTGGCAAGGAAGAGCAGAAGAGAAAATTTTCAATCAGCACATCTGTTGTCCCGATTGAATGGGAAGGTGTGAAGATCAATATATTGGATACTCCCGGTTTTTTTGATTTTGTTGGGGAAGTGGAAGAAGCGGTCAGCGCTGCGGATGCTGCCATCATTGTCATCTCCGGCAAGGCCGGCGTGGAAGTGGGTACCCAGAAGGCCTGGGAGCTGTGTGACAGATACAAGCTTCCCCGCATGGTATTCGTAACGGATATGGATATTGATAATGCTTCTTACCGGCAGATCGTGGAAGATATGACAAACCTTTACGGCAAGAAAATTGCACCCTTCCATCTGCCTATCCGTGAAAATGAGAAGTTTGTCGGTTATGTCAACGTTATTTCCGAGACCGGCTACAGATGGCAGGGCAAGGAAGTCGTGGAGTGTGAGATACCCGAATACAACAAACCGAACCTTCAGATTTGCCGTGATACCCTGATGGAAGCGGTGGCTGAAACAAGCGAAGAGTTTATGGAACGGTATTTCAGCGGCGAGTCCTTCTCCGAAGCGGAAATCAGAGCGGCTCTGCGTACCAATATTAATGACGGCAGTATTGTTCCCATGTCTATGGGATCTAATATTCTGGGACAGGGCATTTATACGCTGCTGGATGACATTGTGAAGTACCTGCCCAGCCCGGAAGGACGGGAAATTGCAGGCATCAATATGAAGACAAAGGATATTTTCCAGGCGAATTTCGATTTTGCCAAGGCAAAGAGCGCCTATATCTTCAAGACGATTGTGGATCCCTTTATTGGTAAATATTCTCTCATAAAGGTTTGCTCCGGCGTTCTGAAAACAGATGATCAGATGCTTAATTACGATAAGGATATTGAGGAGAAGATAGGTAAGCTTTATATTCTTCAGGGAAGCAAGCCTATGGAAGTGAGCGAGCTTCATGCCGGCGATATCGGTGCCCTGGCCAAGCTGACAGGGGCAAGGACAGGAAATACGCTTTCCACTAAGGCCACACCTATTGAATATGGTAAAACGGAAATCTCCGTTCCTTATACTTCAAAGAGATACAAAGCCAAAAACAAAGCGGATATTGATAAGATTTCCCAGTCCCTTACCAAGATGACTCATGAAGATTTAACCCTTAAAGTGGTTAATGATTCTGAGAACCATCAGTCACTGCTGTATGGTATGGGCGATCAGCATCTGGATGTGGTGGTAAGCAGATTGCTGAATGAGTATAAAGTAGAGATAGAGCTGAGCCAGCCCAAGGTTGCGTTCCGCGAAACCATCCGTAAAAAATCAGATGTGGAGTATAAATACAAAAAACAGACCGGCGGTCATGGGCAGTATGGCCATGTCAAGATGAAATTCGAACCGTCAGGGGATCTGGAAAGTGCTTATGAATTTGCCCAGGAGGTGGTAGGCGGCGCCGTGCCCAAGAATTATTATCCTGCGGTGGAGAAGGGAATCCAGGAATCTGTCCAGAAAGGGCCTTTGGCCGCTTATCCGGTAGTCGGTGTGAAAGCGATACTGTATGATGGTTCCTATCATCCGGTTGACTCCTCGGAAATGGCGTTTAAGATGGCAACTATCCAGGCATTCAAAAAAGGCTTTATGGATGCGGGACCGATTCTTCTTGAGCCGATCGCATCTTTGAAGGTAACCGTTCCTGATCAGTACACCGGTGATGTTATGGGTGATTTGAATAAACGCCGCGGCCGTGTGCTGGGAATGACACCTATTGCAGGAGGAAAGCAGATTGTGGAAGCGGATGTGCCTATGACGGAACTGTATGGATATTGTACGGATCTGCGTTCCATGACAGGCGGCCGGGGAGATTACTCCTATGCATTTGCCCGTTATGAGCAGGCCCCTTCCGATATCCAGGAGAAAGAAGTTGCTGCAAGAGCCGCCAAGGTTGCAGAAGGAAGCGAAGAATAAAGTCTTTTTTAGAGAAGAGAAACAAATATTGGGGTAAAGGCGCCGGGGATATTGGGGGATATCTTCGGCGCCTTTTATATAGGGAGAAGCTTTATCAGTTATCCCGTCGTTTACGGCGTTTCAGGACTGGCGTCCCGCTGCCAGCGGCAGGATGCTTGACCTTATCCCGGGCAAATTCCAGGTAAAAGCTTTGTATTTTCAGTTTGTTTTCTTCATACATATCCAGTATCTGATACAATTCCTTGTAATAGCCGAAGAGAATCCTTTTGGTGCGGATAGTTTCCCGCAAATCAATTTTACTGTCTACCAGGCTTCCTTTTGTTTTTACATAATAATAGAAGGGAACCGTGAGTACATGGACGTTGGAGGTGAATTTCAGATATTCCAGATTGAATTTGAAGTCCTCGCACCAATCCAGTTCATGGGAGAAGAACAGCCGGTTTTCTCTGATAATATCCATGCGGTAAAATTTATTCCAGGTTACCCCATAGTAGAAATTAGCGGGGGATTTCATCATGTATTTGGCAAATTCGGCTCTGCTCATCAGGGCGGGAGAGGGAATATGGCCTTTAATCCAGATCCTCCTTCCGATAACCCGGTAATAATCCGATATGACAAGCTGCGTATCCGGTTCCATAGCCTGCAGCAAAAGAGCTGTGGCATCACGGGTAAGCCAGTCATCTGCATCCACAAACTGCACATAATCGCCCTTTGCCATCTGCAGCCCTATATTCCGGCTCTCCGAAACACCGGAATTTTCCTTATGGACAACACGCAGGCGTGGATCCTTTTTTTCATATTTATCAAGGATTATCCCGCTGTGATCCGTACTGCCGTCATCTATGGCAAGAATTTCCAGATGGGAATAGGTCTGCCTGATTACGCTGCAAAGGCATCTTTCCAGCGTTTGTTCCCTGTTATATATGGGAATAATAATGGTAACTAAAGGGTTATTCAATCAGATTATCTGCCTTTCCTTTGTGATTTCATCATGCTTATTTTATCATGCGCATAGGGGAGAAACAAGGAAAAAGTGCCGGTAGGGTGCAGATAAAAAAGAATGGCATCACCCGTGCCGGTCGTTCAGCATTGCTATGGCTGGAATATTGTGGTACAATGAATTAATTTATTAGCAGCCTGTATTCTGCCCGGAAAACAGGCTGACGACAGGATTTGCCGGAAGCTGATGCCGGCAGGGAGGAGTATTATTTTATATGAAAAAAGGTGTATTGTACACGATTTTGGGCGTTTTGGCTGCTGCTGCCGCATTTATTTATTATTACGTAACACTGCCGGCCATTAATATCCATTCCAGCGGCTTCTGGTTTTTTATTATGGCGGCTATCGTTGCCGTAATGATCCTGTATGCCGTACGCAAGGCAGGGAAGGATATGGCGGGAACGGGAGGCGTATCGCTGAAGTTCAGCCTGAAGGAATATAAGCCCCTGAAGTGGATGGGGATTCTGCTTCTGCTTTTGCTTGCTGCTTATTTAATCGGAAGCGTGCTGTCATCCCCGATTATCAATGCCAAGAAATACCAGCAGCTTCTGACTCTGGAGAGCCGGAATTTCACGGATGACATCAAGGAAGTGGATTATCGGACAATCCCTCTTCTGGATAAGGACTCGGCGGCGCTGCTGGGAGACAGGAAGATGGGAAGTCTGGTGGATATGGTTTCCCAGTTTGAGGTGGCGGATGACTATACCCAGCTGAATTATAACGGGGTGCCGGTGAGAGTTACCCCTCTTGTATATGCCAGCCCGATCAAGTGGCTGACCAACCAGAAAAACGGGATTCCTGCGTATATTCGCATTGATATGACCACACAGGATACGGAATGTGTCATGCTGGAGGAAGGGATCAAATATTCCAAATCCGAATATTTCAACCGGAATCTGTACCGGCATCTCCGGTTCCGGTTCCCTACCTATATTTTCGGCGATCAGCTCTTTTTTGAAATAGATGACAATGGCGTTCCCTACTGGGTATGCCCTGTTAAAAAGTTTAATATTGGGCTGTTCGGCGGAGAGACGGTGGGACGTGTTGTGCTCTGTAATGCTGTTACCGGGGAATGTACGGATTATGACATCGAAGATGTTCCGCAGTGGATTGACAAGGTATATTCCGCAGAGATGCTGATGCAGCTGTATGATTACCATGGGATGTACCAGCATGGCTTCTTTAACAGTGTTTTAGGACAGAAGGATTGTCTGGTGACAACCAACGGATATAATTATATCGCTCTGGATGACGATGTTTGGGTATATACGGGAATCACCTCTGTAAACGGGGATCAGTCAAACGTAGGGTTCGTCCTGATGAATCAGAGAACCATGGAAACCCGTTATTATAAGGTGGAAGGAGCAACGGAGATGTCGGCCATGTCCTCTGCGGAAGGACAGGTACAGAATCTGGGGTATAAGGCCTCCTTCCCGCTTTTGTTAAATATTGCGGATGAACCCACCTATTTTATGGCGCTTAAGGATGCCGCAGGCCTGGTAAAGAAATATGCCATGGTAAATGTACAGAAATACCAATGGGTTGCTATCGGCGATACCATCCAGCAATGTGAAAAGAATTACAATGAACTGCTGAGTACCAACGGTATTGTCAGCCAGAATACGGATGCTTACCTGGAGGCTTCCGGCAGAATTGAATCGATATCGCCGGTCGTACTGGAGGGAACTACTCATTATTATATCTGCATTGAAGGAAATGAGAGTATCTTTGATGTGGACTTGTCCGACGAAAAGCTCATTGGAATCGTCCGTTTTAAAGCCGGTGACAGGATTACGCTGAAATATCTGGATGAAGGCGGTTTAAATCCGGTGCGGGAGCTGAATTAGAAGAAGAGGACTATTGACAAAAGCCGGGAAAAAGGATAAAATTATCCCTAGTTTCCGGGAATCCAGCATATTTTCTGTGTTTCCCGGCAGAATAGCAATAAGACAGAGACTTGGAAGAGGAGTAGTAAGGATCCTGTCCTTTATAGAGAGCCGCCGGTTGGTGTAAGGCGGTAAGGATAAGTCCCCAACTCGCCTTGGAGTCCTCCGGGGGATCCCCTTAAGAATAGAAGCAAAGCATTCTATAGAAGCAGAGCTTTCTAAGGAAGTAGTCCGGAGCGGGTATTCCCGTTACAGATATTTAAGTGCGCAGCATAAGGCAGGGAGAGGACTATCGGTCCTGTGCTGAAGGTTGCGAATTAGAGTGGTACCACGGAAAAGAAGCCCTTTCGTCTCTAAGCAGAAGAAAGGGCTTTTTTTGGACATATGGATGGCTCGCGGAGCGTGGCATCCGTTGTGTATTCCCGCAGGTAACGTGCCGGGCGGATGCGATTCCGCTGGCTTCTGCGGACGGACAGCAGAGCGCGGCGTGTCCGTTTACCTGTATAGGTGAAGGATTACGAGCGGCAGCAAAAAGGAGGAAGCTATGGCAGCACCATACAATCACAGAGAGATTGAAGAGAAATGGCGTAAAGAATGGGAAACGAATCCTGTTAACGTCAACGATGGAAAGAAACCCAAGTATTATTGTCTGGATATGTTCCCTTATCCATCAGGAAACGGGCTTCATGTAGGACACTGGAGAGGTTATGTGATTTCCGATGTGTGGAGCCGTTATAAAATGCTTAACGGCGGCCACTACATCATCCATCCCATGGGCTGGGATGCATTTGGCCTTCCCGCAGAAAATTATGCCATTAAGATGGGAGTGCATCCCGCAATTTCCACAGCGGACAACGTGGCAAAGATCAAAAGCCAGATTAAGCAGATCGCTGCTTTGTACGACTGGGATATGGAAGTGAATACTACGGATCCTTCTTTTTATAAGTGGACCCAGTGGATTTTTGTCAAGATGTTCCGGGCCGGGCTTGCTTATGAAAAAGAGATGCCTATTAACTGGTGTCCTTCCTGTAAGACGGGCCTGGCAAACGAGGAAGTGGTTAACGGCAAGTGTGAACGCTGCGGTGCAGATGTTACCAAGAAAAATCTGAAGCAGTGGATGCTGAAAATAACCGCCTATGCGGATCGTCTCCTGAATGATCTGGACAAGCTGGACTGGCCGGAGAAAGTGAAGAAGATGCAGACGGACTGGATCGGAAAATCCTACGGTGCGGAAGTGGATTTCCCGGTGGAAGGCAGAGAAGAAAAGATCACAGTCTATACAACAAGGCCGGATACCCTGCATGGAGCGACTTTTATGGTTCTTGCCCCGGAACATGAGCTGGCAGCCGGACTTGCCACACCGGAAAATCAAAGTGCTGTGGAAAAATATATTTTTGATGCTTCCATGAAGTCCAATGTGGACAGATTGCAGGATAAGGAAAAGACAGGCGTTTTCACCGGCACCTATGCGATTAATCCGTTAAACGGAGCAAAGGTTCCCATCTGGCTTTCTGATTATGTTCTGGCGGATTATGGTACGGGCGCTATCATGTGTGTTCCGGCCCATGATGACAGAGACTTTGAATTTGCTAAAAAGTTTACTATTCCTATCATCCAGGTTATCGCCAAAGATGGTAAGGAAATTGAAAATATGACGGAAGCCTATACGGATGCAAGCGGAACCATGATCAATTCCGGCGAATGGAACGGCATGGAAAGCGCGGTATTGAAGAAGGAAGCGCCGGTTATGATTGAGAAAATGGGAATCGGCCACAAAACGGTAAATTACAAGCTCCGTGACTGGGTATTTTCCCGTCAGCGCTATTGGGGAGAACCCATTCCTATCGTTCATTGTCCGGAGTGCGGCTGTGTGCCGGTGCCGGAGGATCAGCTTCCGCTGCTGCTTCCTGAAGTGGAATCCTATCAGCCTACCGGAACAGGGGAATCTCCGCTTGCTGATATCGACTGGTGGGTGAACACCACCTGTCCTGTGTGCGGCGCTCCTGCCAAGAGAGAGACCAATACTATGCCTCAGTGGGCCGGTTCCTCCTGGTATTTCCTGCGTTATGTGGATAATAAAAATGAGAAGGAGCTGGTGAGCAGAGAAAAAGCGGATACCTATCTGCCCGTTGATATGTACATCGGCGGTGTGGAGCATGCGGTGCTGCATTTGCTTTATTCCCGTTTCTATACCAAATTTCTGTATGATTCCGGTGTGGTGGATTTTGACGAACCTTTTATCAAGCTGTTTAACCAGGGCATGATCACCGGCAAGAACGGAATTAAGATGAGTAAATCCAAAGGAAATGTAGTGTCTCCGGATGATTTGGTGAGAGATTACGGCTGTGATTCCCTGCGGATGTATGAGCTTTTTGTAGGTCCTCCGGAACTGGACAGCGAATGGGACGACAGGGGAATTGACGGTGTAAACCGTTTCCTGAACCGTTTCTGGAATCTGGTTATGGATAATAAAGACAGCGGCGTAGCTCCTTCCAAAGAAATGATCAAGGTACGTCACAAAATGGTTCATGAAATTACCACCAGGCTGGAAAATTTCAGTCTGAATACTGTTGTTTCCGGTTTTATGGAATTCACCAATAAGATGATCGATATGGCAAGAAACGGCGGAATTGATAAAGAAACACTGGAGACGGCCGTGATTATGCTTTCTCCCTTTGCTCCTCACATCGGTGAAGAACTGTGGCGTCAGCTGGGAGGAACGGATTCCGTATTCCATGCCACCTGGCCGGTAGCGGACAAGGACGCTATGGCGGATGAAGAAAAGGAAATTGCCGTGCAGGTAAACGGTAAGACCAAGCTGGTGGTAACCGTACCGGTTGATATCAGCAGGGAAGACGCCATTGCGGCAGGCAGGAAGGCATTGGAAGATGCCGGAAAACTGAGCGGAAATGTAGTAAAGGAAATTTATGTACCTGGAAAAATCATCAATATTGTTGTAAAACCTTAACAGGCTGCAAACAACGGATGCCGTGCTTTGTGTAAACCTGAAGGTAAGGAAAAGGTCTGCCGGAGTCACATCTCCGGCAGGCCTTTTTTGCGGGTACGCCCTGTTTTTCACAAAAAAATCACATTTCTTCCAACATTTTTACACAAATATAGAATACATTTATCAATAGAGTTGGCTCAAAAATGTTGCGAGGAGGATATAAGATGATAGAAGTAAATCATCTGGTGAAAAAGTATGGCGGCCATTTTGCCGTAAATGACCTTTCATTCCAAGTGGAAAAAGGGCAGATTTATGGATTCCTAGGGCCGAATGGCGCAGGGAAGTCCACAACCATGAATATCATTACCGGTTATTTGGCGCCTACGGACGGGGAAGTAAAAATCGGCGGGCATGATATTAGGAAGGAGCCGGAGGAAGCCAAGCGCTGTATCGGCTATCTTCCGGAAATGCCACCTGTTTATCCGGATATGACCGTACAGGAATATCTGCGTTTTGCTGCGCAGCTGAAACGGATTCCGTCCAGAGAACGGGAGGACGGAATGGAAGAGGTGATGAAGATGACCCGGATTCTGGACATGAAGGATCGTCTGATACGTAACCTTTCCAAAGGGTACAAGCAGAGGGTAGGGCTTGCGCAGGCGCTGCTGGGTTCCCCGGAGGTCCTGATTCTGGATGAACCTACCGTTGGCCTGGATCCCAAGCAGATCATTGAAATCCGCGATTTGATAAAAAGCCTGAAAGATAAGCATACGATTATCCTCAGTTCCCACATACTTTCCGAAGTCAACGCTGTCTGTGATCAGATTTTAATTATATCCAAAGGAAAGCTGGTGGCATGTGATTCCCCGGAAGGCCTGACCAGACTTATGACGGGAGAAGAAGAGCTGGAAATTACCGTAAAAGGAACGCAGGAAAAACTGATAAAAGCGCTGGAAAAAATAGAGGAAATAGAAGACAGCAGGCTGGAAGCGGCAGGTGAAGGACAGACAAGGGCGATTCTGAAAACCGGCGCGGATGTGGATATTCGGGAACCGCTTTTTTATCTTCTGGCGGAAGAAAAGCTGCCTCTGCTGGATATGCATATAAGCACCAAATCGTTGGAAGATATCTTCCTGGAACTGACGGATTCCGAAAAGCGGAGTGCGGCGGAGGAAATGGAAGCAAAGCATTCCATGGAAGGAAAACACTCCATGGAAAAGCCGCAGGCAAAGAAAAAATTCAATTTCGGCAGAAAGAAGGAGGAGCAGAAAAACGAGCAGGAGGTGACGGACGATGACAGCGATTTATAAGAGAGAACTGAAAGCTTACTTCCATTCCATGACAGGATGGCTGTTCCTTGCAGCGAATATTTTTCTGTCAGGTCTGTATTTCTTTGCGCTGAACCTTAGATTTGGCTATTCCAGCATGGCAAATACCGTATATAATATTCTGTTCCTGCTGCTCATTACCATTCCGCTTCTGACAATGCGTATGATGTCGGAGGAAAGGCGGCAGAAGACAGATCAGCTGATCCTGACTTCCCCGGTGTCCGTGGGTAAGGTGGTATGGGGGAAATATCTGGCGGCAGCTACCATTTTTACCCTGTCCACGCTGGTGATAGCTGTGTATCCCCTCATCCTTTCCCGGTTTGGTACCGTTTCCATGGGAGAAAGCTATACGGCCGTGCTTGCCTATTATCTGTACGGCTTAAGCGGTATTGCCATCGGCCTGTTTCTTTCTTCTGTTACAGAGAGCCAGGTGATTGCGGCTGTCCTGAGCTTCGGCGCTCTTTTCCTGGGCTACATGATGAGCAGTATAACAGGGCTGATTTCTTCCGCAGGCAATCTGTTTACCAGGATTTTAAGCGTGTATGATATGACAAGCCGTCTGGAAGATATGATGCAGGGTTCGCTTGCGTTGCAATCGGTATTGTATTTTCTTACCTTTATTCTGGTGTTTCTTTTTTTGACTGTCCAGTCAGTACAGAAAAGAAGATATCAGGTATCGGTAAAAAGCCTGCAGATGGGTGCTTACAGTACAGGAATGATTGCGGTGGTGTTGGTTGCTGCGGTTTTTCTGAATCTGGCGGCAGGAGAGCTGCCTTCCCGTTATACCACATTTGATGTGACTTCCCAAAAGCTGTATTCCCTGACGGAAACCTCGGAGGAACTGGCAAGGAATCTGACGGAGGATGTCACCATTTATATCCTTCAGTCGGAGGAAAGCCAGGATACCACGCTGAAGCAGACGCTGGATCGGTATATGGATCTTTCCGGTCATATCCATGTGGAATATAAGGATCCGGTAGTAAACCCCAATTTCTATAAGGATTATACCGACGGAAATATCGGTATGAACTCACTGATTGTGGTGAGTGATAAGCGGTTTAAGGTAATTAACTATAACGATATTTATGAAACAGAGATGGATTATTCTACCTACAGCAGCAACGTTACCGGTTATGACGGGGAAGGCCAGATTACCAGCGCACTTGCCTATGTAACCAGCGATGATATGCCGGTTCTGTACACACTGGAAGGGCAGGATGAGCTGTCGCTTTCCACCGCCTTCCAGAACGGTCTGGCAAAACAGAACGCTGCGCTGCAGTCCATAAATCTGCTTACCCAGGAAAGCGTGCCGGAGGATGCCCAGGGAATGCTCATCCTGGCGCCCACCTCGGATATATCTGCCGATGATGCAGAAAAGCTCATTGCCTATCTGGATAAAGGCGGTAAAATCCTGATGACGACCTCTTATATGGAGGATTTTGCAGCCGATATGCCTAATCTGCAGAAGGTTCTGGATTATTTCGGCCTGTCCATAGAAAAGGGGCTTGTTATGGAAGGTGACACTTCAATGTATTACCAGCAGCCCACCTATCTGCTGCCTGAAGTGGCTTATGATACCCTTACTAACGGGGTGGCGGGGCAAAAGTATATATTTATGCCTTACGCACAAGGGATACGTGCGGAGGAAAAAGAGGATGTGAGCGTAACCTCCCTGCTGGCCACCTCTGCGTCTTCTTATGCTAAAACCAATATGAACCAGGCACAGACGTACGAAAAAGAAGACGGGGACGTGCAGGGGCCTTTCGATGTAGGTGTGCACGCGGAAAAAACGCTGGAGGAAGGGACCGCACAGCTGACCTTGTTTGCCTCCGAAAATCTGTTTACAGACAGCGCCAATACAATGGTGGCGGATGCCAACCTCACGCTGTTCACCAATACGGTGGCATCCATGTCCGACAGCGAGATAAGTGTCTCCGTACCGGTGAAATCTTATGAATCCAGTATAATAACGGTAAATGACAGCACGGCCTTTTCTCTTGGCTCCCTGTTTATGCTGATTCTGCCGCTGGGACTGCTTATAGCCGGAATCTTTGTCTGGATGGGAAGGAGGAAGCGCTGATGAAGAAAAAAAAGATACAGCTGCTTGTGCTTGTAATTCTCTGCCTGCTTTGTGTAGGGGCTTACGTGCTTGTTAAAAATATGGATTTTGCACAAGAAGAGACGCTTTCCGCACAACAGGTAACCGTGACGGATTTTGCTTCCGGGGATGTAACGGCCCTTTCCGTAACCGGCGATCACATTCTGAACTTTGTAAAGGAAGAAGAGAAGTGGGTGAATGCGGATGACAGGGAAATGACGCTGGATCAAAACCAGATCAGCTCTCTTGTGAACAATATTGCCGGTCTTGCAACGGAATCTGTTGTCGAAGAACCGGAGAATCTGTCCGAATACGGTCTGGATAATCCAGTAAGGACCATAAAGGCCGAAATGAAGAATGGTTCCAGTGTAATAATATATGTGGGGAACCAGAACGATCTCACCGGAGACTATTATATCCGGCTGGAAGGAGACGACCATCTTTATGGAATCAGTTCCTATGTGGTAACTGCTTTTGATAAGGATCCGGAAGAATTCATAGAAGAGACGACGGAGGAAACTGCAGAAGTAATGCCAGAGGAAACTGCAGAAGAATCCCTTACAGAAGAACCGTCAGAAGGAGCAGACTAAGGAGAAAACGGAGGCAGCTTTCCTCCTGTGGGAACCGGATATAAAAACGGAGAAGCAGCATAATGCCCTTTATTGACAGGCCGTTGTCGGTAAAGGGCCTGTCTTTGTAACAGTTCAGACTTGTCTGAACTGTTACTTGTTTATGTACAAAAAAGAATACTTGTCCCTAAAAAGTATACAAGATAAAAAAACGGAGTTATAATGTACACGATTTAAGAAATTTTTAGTATAATATGAAAACAAAAGCACAAAATCAGTGGAAAAACAGGAGGATAAGTGATGAATACCACAGAATTAAGACCCGGTATTTATGCGGTAGGTGTTGTTGACTGGAATGTACGCAGTTTCCATGGCTATACAACCAACAGAGGGGCAACGTATAATGCTTACCTGATTGTTGACGAGAAAACCGCATTGATAGATACTGTAAAAGCCCCCTTTGCCGGAGAGCTTCTGGAACGTATCCGTGAAATTATGGATCCGGCACAGATTGATTATCTGGTTTCCAACCATGTGGAAATGGATCATTCCGGTTCCGTTCCTGCAGTGATGGAAGCAGCTCCCCATGCGGTTATTGTGACTAGTTCCCCCAGCGGGCTGAACGGCCTGAAGCTGCATTATGGGGATAGCTATGAATATATGCCGGTAAAAGGCGGAGATTGCCTGAACCTGGGAAAACATACCCTTCAGTTTGTTCCTACCCCTATGCTCCATTGGCCGGATAATATGGTTACCTATTGCCCGGAAGAAAAAATCCTTTTCTCCAACGATGCGTTCGGCCAGCATTATTCCAGCAGCAAGCGATATGATGATGAGGTGGATATGGCCGAGGTTATGGCCGAAGCGGGAAAGTATTATGCCAATATCCTGATGCCTTACGGTATGCAGATGAAAAAGACCCTGCCGGTAATAGAAGCATTGGATATCCGTCTGATTGCCCCCAGCCATGGAGTAATGTGGAGAAGCCATATCGAAGATATTGTGAATGCCTATAAGCATTACAGCGATGAGACGCCGGAGCATAAAGCGGTGGTGGTTTTTGATTCCATGTGGCATTCCACGGAAAAGATGGCAAGGGCTATAGTGGAAGGCTTTGCCATGAAAGGGGTACCTGTGAAGCTTTATGATTTGAAGGTGGATCATATTTCCGATATCATGATGGATGTTTTGAAAGCGGAATATATCGTGGTAGGTTCATCGACAATGAACAATCAGATGCTGCCTTCGGTCGCTTCCTTTCTCTGTTATATGAAAGGACTTGCCCCTAAAAATAAAAAGGCCTTTGCGTTTGGTTCCTATGGCTGGGGAGGCCAGAGCGCCGGCCTGATACATACGGAACTGGAAGCCTGCCGCTTCCGTATCCTTTCGGAGCCGGTGAAAGTACAGTATGTTCCTTCGGAAAGCTTTCTGAAGGAGCTTTCTGCAAAAGTGGCCGCTATGGATTGAACGGCATAATTCACAAGATATGTATTATGTAAGGGACACAGCCCAATGTGTGTTGACAGCATCGGGAGGTGCCCCTTATATTTTTGCGTCAGGTATCGAATCCTGCCCCGTACCATATTATTTACGACGCTGCATAAGCTTCATAATCTGATTCATTTTCATCAGTTCCTCCGGTGTACTGTATTTCTTTATCGCTTCTATAATAGCTGTCATTTCCTCCTGGGTAAATGTGATATTTGCCGCCCGGCTTCTCTGGGCAAGAGCCATGAGAAAGGGCATAAGCTCTTTCTGAGACAGGTTGTTGCTCTCAAAGACCATCTTTTGCAGAAAATCGAGTTTTTCCTCAGGAATATTCCTCAGGGAAGGTTCCTGCATCCATCTTGGTTTATCCTTGGAATTTTTAGAATCGTTATAATCTGCCATAGTTATTGATCCCCTTCCGGCGGGCTGTCCCGAGTAACCGTATTATCTGTGGAAGCCGCCTCTGTGCTAAAATCCGACTGAAACATTTGAAACATGGACTGCTGCTCCGGTGACAGCATACCCATCAGCATATCCATAGGATTCATGCCAAAGGGATTGCCGCCAGCTTTTTCTTCGCCGCCCTGTCCGGTTTCCGGTGCAGGGCCGCTGCCGCTTCCGGCAGCTGCGGTACCATTTGCGTCATTTGTACTCATTCCCTGGAAGAGATCCATATACTGTTTCATTTCCTCATACATCTGCATGGCATTCTGTATGGACTGGAACTGTTCCAGCATGGAACGTACCTGGGGAGAACAGTAGTTTTTTATTTTATCACAGATGTCTATCAAGGAAAAAGGGATAGCCGCATCCTGAAAGCTACCCGGATGCGAACGGGCAAAACGGAGAGTATAGTCAAATTCCATGAATTTAATCATGACAGCCAGCCCTCTGCGACTGTCGGGATTGCAGTAGGGCAGGAGGATTTTCATTATTTGTATTTGGTTGGTTGTATACAGAGCATCAAATGCCTGTAAATAATCTTTATCATGTTTCTCCATATCCCGGTCCTTTTCCCTTTCATAGAAATACTATGTCGGCGCCGGAAACATAAGAACATAAAAATAGGCTCTGTAACAGAGCCTATTTTCATGTATGTGCCCAATGAGGGCGCAGTTACATTAGCAGAAGCCGTTTCCACCGCCGCAGCAGCAAAGCAGGATCAGAATCCAAATCCAGCTTCCGCAACCGGAGTTTCCGCCGCAGCCACAGCCATTAGACTCTCCGCATCCGCAGCTGTTTCCGCCGCCGAAGCCATTGCCGCCGCAGCAGCAAAGCAGGATCAGAATCCAAATCCAGCTTCCGCAGCCGGAGTTTCCACCGCAGCCGGAATTACATCCGCATCCGCAGCTCCCGCCACAGTTAGTAGTACAACCACAGCCGGTGTTGCTGGAGCCACAACCGGTATTGCTGCCGCATCCGCAGCCGCTTGCTGTTAAATCACTCATGTTTATTTGCCTCCAAATTGGTTTTTATGGTTTATACTATGCTACACAGCCTGTCAGTGTTTCCAACAGAATACAAATTTTTTTATCTACGAGCCGCATGGACAGAGAACCAGGAGCACGATCCGGCATGCTTGCATAACCGGACGCGCTCCTGGTTCCC
>NZ_QUES01000046.1:0-48424 GCF_003478085.1 Eisenbergiella sp. OF01-20
TCCTTTGCAGCCTTAGTACCGCTGCGTGATTATCCGAGCGGAAGCGTCCCCTGCAAGGTTCCTTGCAGGGCAGCTGGCCGCACGGGGAAGCAGGGCCGGGGGACGCCAAACTTTTTATCTGCCCCCCGATTCGTTCCCGGCCTTGTATCCCGTGAACGGATATGTTACAATTTGTAAAACGTTTTACAGGAAAGCCGGGCGGGGAGGGATAACATGCGGAACAAAATCAAACAACTATCCGATAAGGTTAAGCAGTATCTTCCTCCGGGAAAAACCTTAGATAATCTGCCGTTGTCCCGGAAGCTGATGCTTCTGTATATCTGCTGCGTCCTGCTGCCTTTGATCCTTACGGACAGCATTATTTTTTCCCTGGTAATTAAGGCGGAGCAAAGTTCCAGCCAGCATGAGATGGAGAACATCGCAGAGGCCATTCATTATACTTTAATCAACAGGATGGATAACGCAGCCAATCTTTCCCTGAATATATACAGTAATAAATACATTAATGAGTTTATGGAGGCGGAATATGCTTCCCCCCTTGCTTATTTTGAAAGCTATCGGGATTTTCTGAAGGATTCCCTCTATGAAGCAAGCGTCGGCACCAGTAATTACAATATCACCATGTATGCCGATAATCCGGGAATCATAAACGGCGGCAGCTTCTGGAAGCTGGACAGCGTCAGGGACAAGCAGTGGTATCAGGATTTCACAGCCTCCGGCAATGACATCCTGGCTTATCCCTATTATGAAAACACTTTCACCTCCACCCAGCGGAAAATTTCCATTATCCGCCGGATGGATTATTATCATAAGGGAAGCGGGCCTAATCTTGTGAAAATGGACATGGATTACAGCGGTATGTCGCAGAGCATCCTCCGTGCCAAGTATCGCTTTCTTGTATATATCTGTGATAACAACACGATTCTTTTTTCCAATGACGGACACGGCGGCATGGGTAAGCCTTATGAGACATTTCAGCCATCCATGTATAAACAGGTGGGGTATTCCAGGGACATGAATGTTTACGGAAGGGTCTGGAATATTTACATAATGAAAGAGGAACTGAATGCACTCGCAATCATCCGCAGCAATTCGGGACTGCTGCTTTTTCTGGTTTTTGTTAACCTGCTGCTTCCCGCACTTTTGATGATGGGTATCAACCGCTCCTTCACTTCCCGCCTGAGAGAACTGGGAACCGCTTTTGAAAAAGGGGATGTGGATGAGCTGACCGAGCTTCCCGCAGTCCGGGGGAAGGACGAGATCGGTGTGCTTATGGCCAGCTATAATCATATGGCCGGACGCATAAATGATCTGATCCAGACCGTCTACAAGGACAGGCTGAAGGAGCAGGAAATGGATATTGCAAGGCAGAATGCGGAGCTTCTGGCTCTGCACAGCCAGATTAATCCCCATTTTCTCTTCAATGCCCTGGAAAGCATCCGGATGCACAGCCTGATCAAAAAAGAAGAGGAAACCGCCGGGATGGTGGAGCGTCTGGCCCTGATGGAGCGGCAATATGTTGACTGGGGCACAGACAGCATAAGCATCCGGAAGGAGCTGCAGTTCGTGGAAGCCTATCTGGAGCTGCAGAAATACAGGTTCGGTGACAGGCTGTCCTACAAAATCGAAGCCGAAGAAGACTGCCTTTGCTGCTATGTGCCCAAACTGACCCTGGTAACCTTCGTTGAGAACGCCTGTGTGCACGGGCTGGAAAATAAAACGGCCCCCGGCTGGATTTTCGTCAGGTGCAGCAGCCGGGACGGCTTCCTTTCTATGGAAATCGAAGATACCGGACACGGGATGAGCGCCGTTCTGCTTGCTGATCTTCAGCAGAAAATGGAAAATGCAAGCATGCAGCTTCTGAAGGAAAAGAGCAGTGTCGGAATCCTCAATGCCTGTCTCCGTCTGCGCATGGCAACGGAAAATACGGTAAAATTCCAGTTGGAAAGCGAGGAAGCTTCCGGAACCATTGTGACAATCATTATTCCGGAAGAGAAACTGCGGACCGGCACCTGAAAACAGAGGCGTTTAAAAATACAGCACCGGCAGAGGGGGAATCCCCCTGCCTGAATGGCTGTAAAAGGGAGGGAACATATATGCTTCAGGTTTTATTGGTAGATGACGAACCTTTCATTCTGCAGGGTCTTTCCATGCTGATTGATTGGGAAAAAGAGGGCTTTGTAATCGCAGGCACCGCTGCAAACGGCCGGGAAGCCCTCGCATTTCTGGAAAAAACAAAGGTGGATCTGATTATAGCAGATATCAAAATGCCGTCAATGACAGGCATAGAGCTTCTGGAAAAAATAAGGACGCAGCATATATCCGATGCCTATTTTATTATTCTCAGCGGGTACAGTGATTTTGAATACGCCAGAAAAGCAATTCAGTACAGCTGTATGGATTATATCCTGAAGCCGGTGCGCCAGACGGAACTGCAGCATGTGCTGGACAAGGTAAAGGCCGACAGCACAAAGTCCCGGCAGCGCCGGGAGGAAGTGGCTTTACAGGAAAAAGCCTACTTTGCCAGAAATCTTATCGCCCTGATCTGCGGGAAATATGATCAGCTGAATCTGGAGCAGGTAAAAAGTAAAATGCGCACGGAAGGCGGTATCCGCTATATTGACATTGAAATCGACGATCGAGGGGAGGAAGAAACGGGGCGGCTTCCTTTGCATACGGCGGAAGATAAAAGACAGCTGCAGCGCCTTGTATACCAGTACTGTCTTGACCTTCTGGATGAGGACGGCTGGCACTGTATTTTTGATGTATCAAGCAATGAAAAGGATTATGATATCGGCCTCATATACTGTGATTATATGGCCCGGGAAGCAGGCATGGATGAACAGGAATATCTGGATCATTTCCTGGAAAGCATCCAGCGTACGACAAAATACCCCGTAGTCATGTTTGTGGGCAACAAGGTGGAGGACATCAGCCTTTTGTCGGAATCGTACCGGACAGCCAACATTGCCCGCTCCTTCCAGAATTTCCATGTGGAAGGCATGGGGCAGCGTATTTCCTGGTACGAAGAACAGGAACACGCAGAGGAAAGGACTTTGCTGTGTAAATCCAGTCTGGACGAGCTGATCCAGGCGGTGGAACAGAATGACAAAGAACGTATCCCTGCGCTTGTGGAGCAGCTATACGAGGATATCAACCGGAACAGCCTGGATGCCAAACTGGTCAGCCTGAATATAGATTATCTTCTGTTTCAGCTTGTACACATGGCGCAGGCCCAGGATACCAACGTAAACCAGGAGGAAATTCTGGAATTTATCAACGGGAACGCCTTTGATTCCGGCACGATGCGTGGCAGCCGTATGCATCTGAAACGTTTTGCCGAGGAATATGCGGATTATCTCTCCCAGCTTCGCGGCAAAAATATCCGGGGAAGCGTCATGGGCGACGTGGAACAGTATATCAAGGAGCATTATGCGGAAAATCTGACCCTGAAGGATCTGGGGCAGAAATATTTTATCAACAGCGCCTACCTGGGACAGCTGTTCCGGAAAACCTGCGGCGTATCCTTCAAGGACTATCTGAACAATTACAGGATTGATATGGCGGCCTCCCTTCTTCTTCATACGGATTTGAAAAATTATGAAATCATGGAAAAGGTGGGGTATCATGACCTGGATTATTTCATCAATAAATTTATCGCCTTAAAAGGCTGCACGCCCTCCAGATTCCGCAGGAAGAGCCGGGAGTAAATCCCCCGTAGAAGCATCGGAATATCCGGCCGTCAAGGCTGTGACAGGGCTGTTCTTTTAAAAAATCCGGACAAATTACCGTTCTTTTGTGCAACTATAATTTGCCCGGGTTTTTTATGCATTTTATCCGGTTGTTCTTTTGTTCATTTGGTATAGAATTAATATATAAGCAGTTACCCGGGTATACATATTAACAACTGCAATACGCAACAGGAATTAAAAATAACAGGAGGATTATATATGAAGAAGAATCAACTGACAGCGCTCCTTTTAACTGCTGCCCTGTCCGTTTCCCTTTTGGCAGGCTGCGGGAACAGCGCGGATACCGGCACATCACCCGCTGGTACCGCTTCCGGGACCGAAGGATCTGCGGCAGATGACGGGACCGTAAAGGAATTTACCGCATTTTTTGCAGTACCGGGCACGGAAATCAATGATGATAATGAAATACAGGCTGAAATAGCAAAAATCACCGGTGCCAGGGTAAAAGAAACCTGGCTGACAGGCCAGACCGCTCAGGAAGCCGTGGGAACCATGATTGCCGGCGGCGAATATCCCGATTTCATAGACGGCAGCGACGGACAGATTCAGCTGTACGAAGCGGGCGCCCTGGTTGCCCTGGATGATTACCTGGACAAATACCCCAATATCAAGAATTTCTATTCCGATGCAGAATGGGATAAGGTACGCCAGGATGACGGCAAAATTTACTGGATTCCCCAGTTCGGCAATATCTGGGAAAAGGACATGAGCGCCGTACACAGTGATGAGGCCTTCTGGATCCAGACCCGCGTTCTTAAATGGGCGGAATATCCTGAAATCAAAACCATGGATCAGTACTTTGACCTGATTGAACGTTACAATGAAGCCAATCCCACCATGGAGGACGGCACTGACAACATCCCCTATACCATCCTCTGTGATGACTGGAGATACTTCTGTCTGGAAAATGCACCGCAGTTCCTTGATGGCCATCCCAATGACGGCTCCGTTATCGTGGATACGGAAACCCTGAAAATTGTGGACTACAACACCACTCCCACTGCAAAAAGATATTTCCAGAAGCTGAACGAAGAATTCCAGAAGGGCATTGTGGATCCGGAATCCTTCACACAGACCTATGATGAATATATCGCCAAACTTTCCACCGGCCGCGTGCTGGGAATGATTGACCAGTGGTGGAATTTCGCTTATAGCGTCAACGATTCCTTGAAGCAGCAGGGTCTTGACAAACAGGGCTGTGACTATGTTCCGCTGCCCATCACAATCTCGGAAGATATCAAAAACATGTGGCATACCTCTGACGGCGCCCTGAATGTATCCAACGGACTTGGCATTACCACAAGCTGCAAGGATGTGGAAGGTGCACTGCAGTTCATCAATGACCTTTTAAGCCCTGAAGTGCTTACCCTGCGCAACTGGGGTATGGAAGGCGTGGATTATAATGCGGACGAAAACGGCCTGTTTTCCAAAACAGAAGAAATGCGTGTCAACGCGTCCGATCCCGCTTACAAAGCGTCCCACTTATGTACGTATTCCTACTTCCCCAACTACAGCGGCATGAGCCAGGACGGCATTAACGCCGCCACCCCTGCCGAACAGCCCCAGGAGTTCCTGGACGGCTTACAGGAGGATGTAAGAGAATGTCTGCAAGCATACGGCTGCTCTACTTATGTGGAAATGCTTGGAACCAATACCCCTCCCGGCCCCTGGTATCCTATGTACTCCTACAGCAATACCATGACCACCTCCACTCCCGGCGGCACAGCCTGGACGAAGATGGGCGAAATCAAGCACGAATATCTCCCCAAGGTAGTTATGGCTTCCGATTTTGAAAGCGCATGGGAAGAATACCTGAAGGTTTACTCCGACTGCAAGCCGGAAGATTTCCTTTCAGAAATGCAGACCGAGCTGGACAGAAGAATCCAGCTGGCAAAGGATAACGGAGAATATTAATTATCAGGCAACTGCCTGCAGGCAGCGGCGGTTACGTCAAGTGATTGCAGCTGCCTGCTGCATGTAAAGGAGTAAAGAGGTGTAAAAATGGCAGCAAAGGGAACAAGAAAAAACAAAAATAAAACACAGATTACATGGAAAGAAATAAGACGGCAAAAGGTCCTGATTTTCTGGGGTGCCGTTTTTGTAATATATGGCTTCATCTTCTGCTACCTGCCTCTGGGCGGCTGGCTGATGGCTTTTCAGAATTATAAACCAAAGGACGGTCTTCTGCATTCCCAGTTTGTAGGACTTGCAAAGTTCCAGCAGCTGTTTTCAGATGCCACCTTCCTGCGGGTTATCCGGAACACCCTGGCCATGGGAATCATTAACCTGGTCTTTACCTTTGTTATGGCAATTGCCTTTGCCATTTTACTGAACGAGGTCAAATCCCGTTCCGGCAAAAAGGTGGTGCAGACAATCTCTTATCTGCCCCATTTCCTCTCCTGGATCATCGTTACGGGCATTCTCCACGATGCCCTTTCAGGAACCGGCATTATTAATGAACTGCTGTTAAAATTCAATATTCTGGATCAGCCGCTGAACTTCTTTGCCTATCCCAAATATTTCTGGTGGATCGTTGCTTTTGCCAATGTCTGGAAGGAAACCGGCTGGAACGCTATTATCTATTTATCCGCCATTACCGCCATCGACCCTTCGCTTTATGAAGCAGCATCCATTGACGGCGCCGGACGCTGGGCCAAAATCAGGCACATCACCTTCCCCGGAATCAAGCCGACCATCATGATACTGCTTCTGATGAATGTGGGAAATGTGCTCAATGCCGGATTTGAAGTACAGTACCTGCTGGGCAACGGCCTGGTGCAAAGTGTATCCCAGACCATTGATATCTATGTACTCAAATGGGGCATCAGCCAGGGTGACTACGCGATTGGTACCGCCGCCGGCATTTTCAAAAGCGTGGTCAGCATCATACTGATTGTAGTTGCAAACCAGATGGCGAAGCATACCGGCGAAGAGCGGCTGTTCTAAGGAGGTGAACGGAAAATGGCAAAACAAAAAGAAATAGAATCCAAAAGTGTAAACTATAATACTTCGGTATCCGATAAGATTTTTACCATAATCAATACCCTGTTCCTGATCGCCTTTGTAGTCATCACCCTGTATCCGGTGCTGAACACCCTGGCAATCTCCTTAAACGACGGTATCGATTCCCTGCGCGGCGGCATTTATCTGATCCCCAGGAAATGGACCCTGCAGAATTACAAAACGGTAATCCATAAAAACAACCTGATAAACGGCGCCGTTGTTTCCGTGGCCCGTACCATTATCGGTACGCTGACGGCTCTGGCCGCCAACGCTCTCCTGGCTTTTATCGTCAGCCGGAAACGCTTCCTCTTCAAAAGCCAGCTTTCCCTGTTCTGGGTGGTTACTATGTATGTGAACGGCGGCCTGATCCCCGTGTTCCTTCTTTATAAAGGTCTGGGCCTGACCAACAGCTTCTGGGTATATATCGTGCCCGGTATGCTCAGCGCTTTCAACATGCTTGTCATCCGTACCTATATGACAGGAATTCCCGACAGCCTGGAGGAATCCGCCCAGCTGGACGGCGCGGGTTATATGACGATATTCCTTAAAATTGTTTCACCGCTGTGCAAACCGGTATACGCCACGGTTGCGCTGTTTGTGGCGGTAGGCCAGTGGAATTCCTGGTTCGACGCCATGCTGTACAACAGAATGAGTGACCAGTACACCACCCTTCAATACGAGCTGATGAAGCTGCTCTCTTCGGTAACCAACCAGGGGGCAAGTGCTGAATCCATGAAAAACGCCACAGCGGCAAGCGCCGTAACCCCTACCTCGGTACGTGCGGCGGCCACCATATTAACCATGCTTCCTATCGTCTGCCTGTATCCCTTTTTACAAAGATACTTTATTACAGGGCTTACAATCGGGGGCGTGAAGGAGTAAAATAATTATATTAACTCCGAGGAACAGCATTTCGCTACATAAATCAAAGAAAAAGAGTAACTGTGAGGGTACTGAACAGTTACGAGAAAGAAAGGAAAGAGGAAGGGATAATTATGTCAGGCGCATTTGAAACAGGAATTTACAGAAATGTATTTGCAGAATACGGGCTGCCGGAAGAAGAAATCGGAAAAAGGGTTACGGCCGCTTTCCAGACCATGTTCTATGGCAGTGAGGAAGAGCGGATTTACCACGAAGCCGGTACGGATATGGGTTATCTTACCGATACCGGAAATAATGACGTCCGCACCGAGGGCATGTCCTACGGTATGATGATGTGTGTCCAGCTGGATAAAAAAGAGGAATTCGACCGGATTTGGAAATGGTCGAAAACATATATGTATATGGATGCTGAGGCTTTAACAAATGAGCCTCACGGCAGCCGGCAAAACGAAGGGTATTTTGCCTGGTCCTGCGCCCTGGACGGAACCAAAAACGCCTGGGGACCTGCTCCTGACGGCGAGGAATTTTTTGCCATGGCACTCTTCTTCGCTTCCCACCGCTGGGGCGACGGGGAAGGGATTTTCAATTACTCCGCCCAGGCGCGCCGCCTTCTGCATGACTGCATCCACAAGGGCGAGCAGCCGGACACCGGAAAGCCCATGTGGGATCCGCAGAACCATCTGATTAAATTCATTACGGAATGTGATTTTTCCGATCCTTCCTACCATCTGCCCCATTTTTATGAGCTGTTCGCGTTGTGGGCGGACGAAGAGGATCGGGCGTTCTGGAAACAGGCAGCAACAGCAAGCCGGGAGTATCTGAAGAAGGCCTGCCATCCGGTAACCGGGCTATGTGCCGAGTACGCGGAATATGATGGAACCCCTGTAAAAAGCCAGCCGGGACAGAGCGACCGTCATGACTGGTATTACAGTGACGCGTACCGTACCATTGCCAATATCGGCCTGGATTACCTGTGGTTCGCCTGTGACCCCTGGGAAAAGGAAAATGCGGACAGGCTCCAGACCTTTTATTATGAGTCCGCACGGGATAACCAGGACGGTGTATTTCTCATAGACGGCACGCCGGCGGATAAAAAGGCGCTTCACCCTGTCGCCGTCATCGCAACCAACGCCCAGGCTTCCCTGGCTTCGGACGGGAAGTATGCGAAAGACTGCGTTATGAAGCTCTGGAATACGCCTCTGCGCACAGGAAACAGACGGTATTATGACAATTGTCTGTATCTGTTCGCACTGCTGGCACTGAGCGGGAAATACAGGATCTGGTAACAGAGGCCCTTCCGTGCATAGTCAAATCTGCCGTCCTGGCAATTTTTATCTGTCAGGGCGGCAGTCAGCCTTTGTTTCTTTCACGTGGCCGAATTCACCTGCCAGCTCAAAGCCTTTTTTAGCCGCCACCACGGCAATCACCTCGTTAATCACGGCGGCAGCGGCAATGGTTCCCTGAATGATGCCCGCATTTTCCGGCGCTGCCGCGGAAAGCACGGATACGGCTATCCCTGTAAATACCAGGGATACGCCGGAATGGGGTAACAGGGTAAGCCCCAGATACTTCCTTACGGTATCCGGCGATTTCGTTATCCTGCCGCCAAGCCTTGCGCCGAAATATTTCCCGCACGCTCTGGCGGCAATATAAACCGCAGTATATACGCCCGCCCCCAGAATCAGATGATAGTCCAAAGGGGCTCCCAGATTCAGGATAACAAGCACCATGGAAAGGCTGAGGATCGGATTGAAAGCTTCCATGATCTGTGCCAGGCGTTCCTGGGAGACCATGTTGGAAAACACGGCGGAAAACGCCATGCCCATCAGCATAAAATTCAGGATCGGTTTCGGCATCAGGAAGGTGTTGCACAAATACCCCGCCGCTGCCGTTGCCCCGATCAGGCAGATGAGAAGGATCAGAGTGACCGGTTCCGGCCGTTCCCTGCGAAGAAGAAAGCCGGCCGGAACTCCCACCGCTGCGCCGATTACCAGAGGAAGCACCACCACCACTGCGATCATATAAACAGGCAGCTTTTGCTCAGACACGTTTCCTGCCACAATCGCTATGGTGGTAAAGAATACCACTACCCCCACCATATCATCCAGGGCGGCCATAGGAATCAGGGTTCTGGTCACCGGCCCGTCGGTTCTGAATTCCTTTACGATGGAAAGGGCAGGTGCCGGAGCTGTAGCCAGCGCAATTCCACCAAATACAAAAGCCAGATATACCGATATGCCGTTTAGGGAAAACAGCACGGCAAATACGGCGGAAACCAGAAGGAAGGTTCCCAGCGACTGGGTCAGCGTGGTTATTATAATAGCCTTCCCGGATTTCCGGATACGGCTCCAGACCAGCTCCGTGCCGATCATCAGGCCGACGGCGCATTCCAGCACATGGATGGTATTCTGATACCACAGGGCGTCAAGGATCCCGCTGTCCATCCATTTCAGGCCATGAGGCCCCAGCAGCATGCCCGCAAGCAGCCAGCCCAGGATTGAGGGCAGCTTCAGCCGTGAAACCAGCTTCCCTATCAGCAGGGCGGCCGCAACCACAGCTGTTATTTTCACCAACGAAAGCATCATTCTCTTTTCCCCCTTTCTGCAATACCATAAAGCATATAGTCCAGGAAGCCGGAGAGCTTGGTCTCATGTGCCCTGACGATATCGGAAAAAGGCAGGCCATTGCAGGCCGGACTGCTGAAATAACCGTTAAACATCGTCTGCATCAGTGTAAAATATTCCATCGCCTCCTCTTCGGTCACATCCTTGCGCAGATTCAGCCCGGAAAGCAGCTGTCGGTACAGCATCCGGTTCCATTCATCAAATTCCCTTCTGCATTCCCCTATCTGTTCAGACAGCGCTGCAGGCGGCTGTAAAAGAGCCTCAAAAAACAGGCGGGCCTCCTTTTCCTTTTCCTGAAAGAAAAGCAGCCGGGCTTCCATATATTCCTGCGGCCCCATATCGCTGCCCTTTTCCTTCAGATATTTCAGGAGATCCGAAAAGCTTCGTTTTACGCAGGCAAGATAAAGAGCGTCTTTATTTTCATAATTGTGGTAAAGCAGCCCTTTCGGGATCCCTGCTGCGCATATATTGTTCAAAGCGGCGGCAGCATACCCTTTTTCCCCGAATTCCTCCATCGCGGCCGTCAGGATCCGTTCCTTTGTCAGCTCGGTTTTTTCTTCTTTTTTCATTTCATCCTCCTATTACGGACTGTTCAGTCTATAATAATGTAAACAGACCAGGCAGTCAATCATCAAAGGACACTTTATAATTATTTTATAATTTTGCTCCTATAGGCCGGACCGGCAGCCCCATCTTCTCCCGGTACCGAAAAAGGCGCTCTGACGAGCGCCCATGAATCCGGTATTCCTATTTCCTATCCCTGCTTTCCAGTATCCGTATATAGTGGTTGGCTTCACGGAGTACATGATCCGCAAGCAACGGCAGAATAATCGATGCAATTTTACATTCCAGTATTCCTTCCGTCCCGGCGGCTTTAAACTTTCTGTATTTCAAGGTCTCTTCCAATGATTTCTCCGTCAGCTCCCCGGTTGCCCTGCAATCCTGTTTCTTTGCCATCTCAAGCAATTTCTTATACTGCATCGCAAAATCATCCGCGGTCCCGATCAATTTCTCTTCACAAGGATCCAGCAGTCCGCGGATAAACAGCGCATGCTCCATCATAATACAATTCCAGAATTCTTCTTTTTCCCGGATGCAGTCACAACTAATCTCTCCGTCCGCTTTCAAATCCTCCAGAATCGAACAGTAAAGCTTCGCTTCCCGGATAATATGTTCCAGCAAAAGAGGATAATTCGCGGTAAACAGATTCCCCGCCCTGACTTCCTCGAGGATATTTTCTTTAAAATCAATGAAACCGCATAACAGCCATATCGCCTTTTTGTTAATACGCTCCACTATCCTTACTGTTTTTTCGTCTTCCTCCATGCCGCATCCCGGCCGCAGTTTCCCCTCCAAAGCCGTCAGGCCGCAGTTAATGGGGATACCGGTCAGATGCTGCGTTACCTTTTCTGCAGGAATCGTAAATTCCGTCACCAGTTCCCGGGATTTTAAAACCATACGGTCAACCCTCCCATCACTGATTTCCAGCACCTGTTTAAGGATTTCCCCGAACTCTTCCTGGTAATACTCCGCCCTCTTTATCCATTCCTTATTCTTGCACGGGAAGCCTGCCTGAAGAAATATAGCATGTTCTTTCATGATTCTTGCAAAGAAAAGATGGGTTTCCAGTGCTATTTCCACAAAATCTTTCATATTTACCGTATCCTTATATTTTGGACTTTTTACATAATATGACAATATTTATAAAAGGTTAACGCAAACTTCGCCGTTGCCGAATGGCCTTCCGCCGGCTGTCTGCACGGCGTTTCCTGCCGTCATTCCATAAAAAATACCCCGCCTTTCGGCAGGGTATTTTTTATACTTGCTCCATCAGAATTTATAGTTGTCGTAATTACCGTACTCCCGCCAGATATCCAGCATCATCTCGTACCGTTCCAGGGCCATTCCGGTGTATACACAGTTGGAGGTGGCAAACACATAGCCCTTTCCGGCCTCCATTCCCTGACGCAGGGCGCGCAGCACATCCTGCCGGCATTCCTCGTCCGTTCCGGTCTGGAGCAGGCCGCAGTTCACATTTCCGATCAGGGCGATGTTGTCGCCCACGATCCTGCGGACCTCCGTCAGATCCACGCCGCCCTGGGGATCCAGGGAATGGATGGCATCCGGCTTACAGTCGGCCATCTGTTTTACTATAGGCATGATATTACCGTCGGTATGTTTTATTGTATAATATCCCAGCTTCCGGTACTCCGCAATCACTTCTTTCAGATAAGGGATAATCAGCTCATCAAACTGCTCCGTGTTGAAAAAGGGGTTTACATTAAAGCAGTAATCCGAGCACAGGGCGAAGCCGTCCAGAAGATGGCCCCGTTCATGCAGCCTGGCGGCAAATTCCACGCTGGCATCCAGTCTTTTTTTACTTTCTTCATTCAGGACTTCCGGCTCTTCATACATCTGTGCGGCAAAATCCATCATGGAATCGCCGTCCGGGATAGCCCAGGTGGGATCCCCATGCATCATAATATAATATTCATCCCCTGTTTTTTCCCGGATTGTCTCCAGAAGCCATTGGGTGCTGTCCAAATCGCCGGGGTTAGGATGGATGAAAATGGCGCTGTGTCCGAAACGCCTGGCCGTATCGATATAGATATCCGCCATATCTTTTATATGCAGTCCTCTTTCCGTGCTGCTCATCTGATTCCACTGTTCGTAAAAACGATGGGAAGGATGCACCTTGCCGAAGGCTTCCATCGTCAGAAAAAAGACCAGTTCAAAGGTGGGCACCTGTCCTCCGATCTTCTCGCACTTCAGCGTGCGGATAAAACGTTCTCTGTTTGTCATATATTCTTTCCTCCTAGTTTTGTGAAGCAAAGCTTTTATGCCTGCTTCTCTTTATTCCTTATTTTTCATGCTTTCTGCACCCATAGGTGCAGGTTTCTTCATAAAGAGCCTCCAGGCTCTCTTTTTTCCAGTCCGGTGTGGTACCGTTTCCCATCGTAAGCATAAACCTCCCTTGCCCCCGGGAAAAGGTGTCGATGAGATGGCGTACTTCTTTACGTACCTCTTCCGGCGTGCCGAAGGGAATGGCCTGCTGGACATCAAAGCCGGCCAGAATGCAAATCCGATCCCCATAGGTATCCGCTATTTTCATTTCGTCCATTGTCCCCTTCTGGATAGGGTGGATCACATCCAGCCCGATTTCTATGAAATCCTCCAGGAACAGCTCCACATTGCCGCAGGTATGAAGCCAGAAATGCATGCCCAGTTCATGGGCCTTATCGCACAGCCGCTTGTAATAGGGTTTGAAGAACTCCCTGAAAATTTCCAGAGAAAAGAACGGGCTGTTCTGTGTCCCGATATCATCGGAAGCAAAAAAACCGTCCGCGTCCAGTTCTTCCTTTGCCCTCTCCATAGCCCTTACATAAAAGTCCGTCAGTTTTCCGAACAGCCTGTGGACTTCCTCCGGATACAGGTAAAAATCCGTGAGGGCGTTTTCCATCCCCCGCAGGGACCATAACCGTTCAAAATACAGATACCACCACCGGGCCAGCAGATATCGTTTTCCATCCTTATGAAACTCCGGTATCAGCCCCGGATAGTCCGGCGAAGGGAACCTTTCGAAAAATTCCTCCGCATCCTCCCAGTCCTCAATGACCACATCCGCATCCAGGCCCACGCCCTCGCGGTGTTTTCCCCCTGCCGCCGCCCACCGGTAATCTCCGTCCTTATCCGGGGCATCATACATATCCGGGAATTGCAGAAAAACCTCCTGCACATCCCTGGGGTACTTCTCCAGCAAAGCTTCCACCTGCGCCGTTTCCTTTTCCATAACGGACGGATAAATCCACAGGTCATACAATACCGGGATCCGAATACATCCCCGGCCCTCAATCACTTCCCTCACCTGTCTGGCTGTCAGATTCTCTATCATAGATTCCTTTTCCCCGCTTACTTCCGGTTCCAGGCCCGGAATACCGCTTCTACATTTTCCGGCTTCGCACCCGGTCCGAATTCACACTGGGCGATACAGCCTCCGTCTGCCCAGAGACTCTCTTTCACCGCTTTTACCGCCTCTTCCACCTGTGCGGGTGTTCCTTCCGGCAGGATATGCTGCCTGTCGATTTCTCCCCAGAAGGTAATCCGCCCCCGGTATTGCGCCAGTTTATCAATTCCCATACAGAAAATCTGGGAATTCAGGGCATCCAGGCCGAGCGCAATCATGGAAGGATAAATATCCAGGATGCAGCCGTCGGAATGCATAAATGTCTTTTTCCCATACTTCTTCGCTATGGCGATATAATCCCGGTACATGGGCTTGAAATAGGCTTCCCACAGTTTGGGAGAGATCAGCAGGCTTTTCTGGCTCCCCCAGTCATCCATAAAATTCAGGGCATCCACCTCCGTCTGCGCCCATTTTTCCAGAAGGGCACAGTAAAAACGGTGCATCCTTTCCATAAAATCGAGCATCCCCTGAGGCGGATCCATCAGATCCATATACAGCTCCTGTGTGGAACGCAGAAACTGCAGCTGCTCAAACGGCCTGGGACAGCAGCCTGCAATCACAAACCGGTCCGTCTCCCGGCAGAAACGGTTTACCGCATCCGTATCAAAGGTGAGCAGTTCCTCCGGAATATGTACCTTTCCCGCATCCGACCAGTCCTCCTCACGAATCACCGGCTCCTTGACCTCTCCGATCACTCCTTCATGGATATTGGTGAAGCGACAGCCCCATTCATCCACATACTCGCCCACCGCATAAGGATCCCCCATAACCGGCGGCTGCTTATCCAGAATAACCGGCGGCCCTGCAAAATCATCCGGATACAGCGCCCGGATCCGTTCCAGCTCCTTTCCGTAATTTTTCTCCGCCCAGGGCAGAACCCACAGCTGCCTGGGCACGATCCCTGTTTCATTACGGAATTCCAGTGTGGCTTTAACCAGTTCCCTTGGTGTCATAATCCTCTCCTATCCCTTTCTTTTCCGGCTCACATCGCTTTTCCGGCCCCGATTCCCTGACAAAGCCTGCGCATGCCGGAAGGAGATATCCCCGTTACCTTCCCATATACACGGTTCATTGCCTGAGGCCCGTTAAAGCCGCAGCGTATGGAGATCTCCGTTATGCTTTTCCTTCCCTCCGCCAGCAGGCGGTTGGCCTCCGATACCCGGATAAAATCCAGATACTCCTTAAAATTCCGTCCTGTCGTTTTCTTGAAATACCGGGAAGTATACGAATAATTCATATGCAGGCTGTCCGCCACCTCCCGAAGGCTGATATCCTGATCATAGTTTTCTTCCATAAAATGCAGGATCCTCTCCATGTCGCAAGGGCCTTCCTGCTGCCATCCGCCCCGGTACGGTTCCAGGATTTTCTCCCGCTGCAGATATCCCATAAGCAGGAAAATCTCCCCCTTTATCATCAGCTCATACCCATCCTGTTTTTCTTCCATTTCCCGTGCAATCCCGCAAAATAACGTATCCAGATATTCCCGCTGTACCTGTGTCAGCTCCGGCACCACCTCCCGCTTACTTAAAAAAGAATATAAATACCTGCCATACTTTTCCGCGCCTCCGTCTTTTTTCCCGCCGCTTCCCCGCTCAAACAAAGAAGGCATAAACTTTAAAACAAGTATCCGGATCCGCTGTCCCCTTCTGCCTCTGGTGGCATGAATATCCCCTCCGAGGATCACTGTCAGATCTCCTTCTTTTGTCATATATCGTTTCCCATTGACTATCTGCTCCGCCTTCCCCTCCAGAACAAACTGAAACTCCAGGCAATCATGCCAATGCTCCTGCACGTTCAAATCTCCTCCCGGCGCATCCTGTACGAAAACCTCCACCGGTACCTCCATGCCTTCATGCAGCTCTTTCTCAAAATCAGCCATAGGAATCTCTCCTTCTCAATACACCTTTTATCCTCAAACTATATCTTTTTTTCTCTCCTGACACTGGTAAAAATTTAAGAATTTTGGTAATTTTATATTCCCTGTCCATTCCTGTTCCGCTTCTCTGTCCGCATGTAAAAAAGAAGGAACAATCCGGCAAAAAAGCTATCGCCTTTCCCTTCCCATTCTGCTATGGTAAAGCCAGATAAAGACAGGAGGTAATTCGTATGAACTTTCAACCGGACTACAGACATATCGTGGATGCAGCCTATAACAGGGAAGCGGCCCGCCTTCCCCTGTACGAGCACATCGTTTCCGCCGATAAAATCGGGGAGATCACCGGAAGGGATTTTTCCGCACTCTATGACGGCAGCGAGGCGGATATCAGGGAATATTTCCATCATTACTGCCGGTTCTTCCGGGACTACGGCTATGACGTGATCCCGTTTGAATGCTGCATCGGGCAGGTTCTGCCCGGCGGCGGCGCCCTGGGGAACTGCCGCATCCCCCCGGCAATCCGCACACGGGCGGACTTTGACGCCTATCCCTGGGAAGATATCCCGGCCCTGTACTTTAAAAACAACAGCCGGTATTTTAAAGCCCTGGCCCAGGCCTTGCCGGAAGGCATGAAAGCGGTGGGCGGCGTGGGGAACGGCGTTTTTGAGATTGTCCAGGATCTTACCGGCTACCAGAATCTGTGTTATATTTCCGCCGACGATGAAGAACTCTATGCACAGCTTTTCCAAAAAGCCGGGCAGGTGAGCCGTCTTATCTGGGCGCGTTTCCTGGAGGAATTCGGGGATGCCTTCTGCCTGCTGCGCTTTGGGGATGATCTGGGGTATAAAAGCAATACCCTGCTGTCCGGGGAGGATATCCGCACCCACATTCTCCCGCAGTACCGGCCGGTTATTCAACAGGTCCACGCTAAGGGCAAGCCCTTCCTGCTGCATTCCTGCGGCTGTATTTTCAGCGTGATGGAAGATTTGATAGCCTGCGGCATCAACGCCAAGCATTCCAATGAAGATCAGATCGCGCCTTTTCCCTATTGGGTGGAATCCTACGGGGATCGTATCGGTAATTTCGGCGGCATCGATCTGGATGTGGTCTGCAGCGCTTCCCGGGAGGAAATGAAGGAATATATCGACGATGTTATCCGTGTCTGCAGCGGCCACGGCGGCTTTGCTTTCGGGAGCGGCAATTCCATTCCGGATTATGTTCCTGCCGAAGGCTATATAAATATGATTGAAATCGTACGGGAAATCCGGGGCGACTACCGGCCCTGAGTTGATTTCCCTCTTCCGCCCGGGCGGAGCATGCGCACACGTCCCGGGCGGTTTCTTATGGAACAACAGATATTGAACAACGGATAACCCGCGCAGCGTGCCATCCGTTGTTTCTCATGGACGCGAAAAAAGCGTTGTGCATTTTTCCTGCGGCTTAAGGCATATTCTTTGCATGATGGAAAAATAAGTATGTTTTACCCGTTCCCTCTGCCTGATGTCATCGCTGAGAACCGTCACCACAGCCGTATAGGCCGTGGGATTCACCAGTTCCAGGCGGACGGCCTTTTCCCCTGCTTCCAGGATCCGGCACCGGATATGATCACAGCAGCGTACCAGCCCGCAGGAAAAATCAATATATATGCCGGGAACCTCCGCATAGGTCAGCAGGCAGGCCACCTCCGGCCAGTTGGAGCCGTCCAGAAAGCCGCCCACCGTTTCTTTCCCTTCCCAGTCGCTGGTCTGCACCCGCTCATTCATATACCCCTCCGGCAGATCCGTACCCGCCAGCGTATGGACGGGCCGATCCGGCAGCGACACAAACTGCTGCAGGCTGTGGGATATCTCCGCCAGCCAGTCCAGGTACCGGGCCTGCCCCGTAAACCGGTACAGCTTCAGGAGGCTGTTCCCGGACAGCGTGCAGATCCCCGGTGCGGAATGCTTGTTCTGGGCATTGGCAAACACCGTTCCCAGGGTATGTACCTTCCTGGCAGCCGCCGCACTTTCCTCCGGAAAAACAAAATCATAGCTGACCACCCAGGTAACTGCAATTTCAAATGCCGCTTCGGCACAGGCCAGCCAGGTTTCTTCTCCCGTCGTTTCATACAGCTGCACAAAGCCCTCCAACATGCCGAAGGCCGACTCACTGTCCGGGGCCTGGCAGATTTCTCCCGGACCGCCGTTGAGGATTCCCTTTTCCACATAATTTACGGCATAGTATTCTCCCAGCGCCAGGGCGGTATCCAGATATTCCTTTTTGCCGAAAATCTCCCATGCCAGGGCCAGCGCTCCCACGGCGATTGCCGGCCCTGCGGAATTGCCAATTATCATCTCTTCCGTTTCTATGTTAATAAACTGGCCTATCTGACCGTATCTGTCAAACAGCCGTACAAAAGCATCCGCCTGGGCCGCAATCTTTTCCTTGTCTTTTGGCCGCAAAAGCCCTTTTCCGTCCAAAATCAAAAGTTCCTTTAAAAGAAAATACAGCAGATCCGCATCCTTCCTCACCAGAAGCGTACTTCCCGGCCGATCCAGCACAAAAGCATCCCCATAGCATATGCCGTCTGCATAGATGCCGCTTATCCATCCCTTCTCATTTTGCAGATGATCCAGGATAAACCGGAAAGTTGCAAGCCCTTTGGAAAATCCTTCTTCTTCCCGAAGGAACAAAAACGGCAGATTGCTGATGCCGCCTCCCACCCAGCCGGCCTGCCAGTGCTGCTGGATTACGGATCGATCCGTGCCCACGGTGAAATAGCCTTCTCCGTTTTCCCCCTCTTCCAGGAAATTATCCCGCAGATATTTTTCCCTCACTGCCCGAAAGCCCTCCGAAAAAGGCACGACATTCTCCCTGCTTCCTGTTTCCCTGCAAAAACGGAGGCTGTTGAAGCAGCGGAAATAAGCCGTTAAAGTGTCTGCGGCAAACACATGTACCTGAAAATCCAGCTCCGCCTCCTCCCCTGCCAAAAAGAGCCTTCCCTCATCCTCCGATTTCCGCCCGGAATCCGGGAAAAAGCCGGATCCGTCCTCTTTTTCTCCAAAGAAATATACCGTTTCTTCCCGCACACCGGGCGTCTGGAAGGTAAAACTGCAGGTTCTTTGTTCCGGATCCTCCCGGATGGAAAAGCCGGTATAACGGTCTGCCGCCCGGTGCTTTCCGAATAACAGGAAGCCTTCCTTTTTCAGCCTGTTATAAAACCCGATGGCCGGTACGGACATATCGCCGGACAAAAGCTGTATCCGTGACTTTTCATTGCCCATGGAAAGATGGGGGATATCCGTAATGACAGGAGGGGCGCCAAATATCTCCCCGGGGCCTGCCCGGTGGAAAGGCGGGTAAGGCAGAGGTCTGCTGTCAAACCGGTTCCCGTCATAGACAGCTGCCGGGGCGAATACGTAATTCTGCCTGTTCCAGTCCTCCTCCACCCATTCCAGACCTATGGAAACCGGCCTGGGGCAATCCTCGTCAAAACGGCAGGAAAGGGTTCCTTCCAGGCCCCCCTTCCCGGCTTTCCATTCCAGGCTTCCCTTACAATTTCCCCCACGGAACGCAAAAACACTGTTTTTCCCAGGCTGTATGCCCCTTCTCTCCAAAGTGACGGCACAGCTGCCCTCGTAAGTCCTATATACAATATTACATATCATAATTGTCTGCTCCTTTGTTTTCCCTCCACGATAGATAAAAGGAAAAAAGAATAGCTGCATTTCCTTTCAGACGTTTCGAAAAACTTCCTCTTCCGAGGATTCTTTTGCCGCCAGGCAGACACGCACACTTGAAATTCCCGCTTCCAGCGGGGCAACGGATCTTTGCACGTTTCCCCGGATCAGATCCAGGAAATTTCCGCACAATGCGCTGTCACCGCCGCCATGGCCTGCCGGAGGCGTATTCACTTTGACAGTAGTCACCTGATCACTCATATGATCATAAAGCGTAATTACATCCGAGACAAAATCAAATTCCACCGTTCCTTTATAGCCATAAAGTCTGGCCCCTCTGCGCGCCGCGCCCTTCCTGGCAAAGAAATTCTGGGAATAGACGGCGTGCATACCGGACGCATACCGCAGTATCAGGCTGCCGCTGTCTTCGTTTCCCGTATCCACGGCAAAGGAACAGTAGTCACTGCGCGGTATGTCATTTCTGGTTTTTTCAATATGATAGGTGCTGTCCATGCAGCTTTCCCATCTGTCACATTCGCTGCAGCGCAGCCCTGCCGGCATATCCCCCTTGTAAATCTGCTTGGATTTCATGGCACAGACCCGCAGCGGTTTCTCCCCGGTAAGGTAATTAATGACATCGATATCGTGTGTGGCCTTCTGCAGAAACAGTCCGTGGGAAACAGACTCATCCCGGTACCAGTCATGGAAATAAACGAAACCGTAGGATACATCGTTGAAGGCCTGCACCTGCTCCACCTTTCCGATGGCACCGGAATCTATGATTTTCCTGACTTCCTGTACAATCCGGGTAACCCGCAGGGGGAAGGAAACCACTACAGGGGCCTTCGCCTCATCCGCCAGCCGTTCCAGGAGCGCTACCTCTTTTCTGCTGACCGCTACCGGCTTTTCCAGAAACAGCGGTATCCCCCGCTCAAGGACAAGCTGTGCAAAATGCGTATGGGTGTTACAATTCGTCCCCACCAGCACACCATCCAGTTCCTCTGCATCCAGCATTTCTTCCGCCGTCCGGTAAAACCTGATGCTCTCCGGGTCTATGGGACACTTGCGCAGCATCCCGTCAATCTTATCAATTTCCATGGCATGGAGGAATTCTTTACTGCCTTTTTTGGTCATAAGCGCCTTTACCCGTTCCGGGTTTTGGTCCGCCACCGCACAAAGACATGCCTCTCCCGGAAGCGTCAGCAATTCATCCATCAGCATATCCGCCCGCACGCCGTAACCTATCACTCCTAAACGTATCATTTTTATACCTCCTGCCTATCGCGGATTCATCCGCGATACAGCATCCATACCTTCCTTTGTTTCTCTCCGGGAACCGGCAGGCCGGGGATACGGTTTACGTTTCCCCGGCCCGCAGCGGTTCTTATTTCCGCAGAATGTATGACTAAACATGCGGATGGCTCTCAGAGCGTCCGCTGTTGATTTTTAGTTGGCCGCTTTCCAGGCATCCAGCTGTTTCTGTTTTTCAGCAATAATATCCTTCACTCCTGCCGTCTCCAGCCGCTGCAGGAATTCCGGAAGAGCCTTTGCGGGATCCACGGAACCGGAGCTGAGGGCGGGAACCATCTCTGTGGTTATGGATGCACAATTGGCAAGCTGTGTCTTTACAGGCGTGGGATCAAAGGTGAATCCGGTTACCGGTGAGATTTCGGCCTCCTTATCCGCAGCAAATACTACGGACTGGGATTCCTTCTGCTTTTCACCGGCTTCGTTGCGGTTATAAAGGGCCCTGGTGAAATCCGGGCTGTAGGACTGGCCGATCTGCCATTCATTGTAGTTAAAGTTATATTTCCCATCCTGCAGGGCGAAGACGCCTTCTTCGTCATAGATATAATCCACGCCTTCTTCCCCCTGGGTGATGAGCAGATACAGTTCATCATTGGTGTTCAGAAGTTCAACCAGCTCCAGGGCCTTTTCGATATTAGGGGACTGGGCGTTGATTGCCACAGCTGCGGTGGAGCCTGCTGCTGCGGGGATTACGGTCCTGGTGGTGGAAACGGTATAAGAGGGCGCGTTTTCCACCGTACACATGGACATATGCTCCGCATCCTCGTTTCCTTCAAAATCAATGCTGTCCGGCCAGCCATAGGTCACTTCGGCAACGAATTTGGCCGCTTTTCTGTCCGGGGAGGTATCCTTTACGGTAGCGCCGTCTTTTCTCACATAGCCCTTTTCGTACCATTCCCGCATGATTTCACAATACCGGGCGAATTCTTCTGTCTCAAACTGGTTGATAACCGTGTCGGGATCTTCAAAACGTACCCAGCCGGGAGTGGTCATGTCGCCTACATTTTCCATATCCCACATCAGCGGCTCGTTGGCAAAAAGGCTGTAACCGGAGGAGGTTTCAAAGCCGATCATATCCGGATGGGCCTCCAGGGCTTCTCCCAGGAAGGGTCCCATCATTTCCAGGACTTCCAGGGTCGGTTTTCCCTTCACCGCTTTCCAGTCAAACCCCAGCTCATCCACGATATCGCTGCGGAATTTAAAACCTTTTCTGGAAGCAACGCCCCACTGCTGGTAATTTACCAGCCCATATATCCGTCCGTTCACCTTAACCCCGTCCCAAAGTCCCTCGGGAATCCTGGCATAGGTTTCCGGCGCATATACCGGTATCAGGTCGGTAAGATCCGCATAAGCGCCTTTTGCCGCATTTTCAAAGAAATTAATCCCGCCCCAGCTGGCGGTAAAGCACAGATCCCAGGCATCGCCGGAATTAATCATGAGGTTCATTTTGTCCGCATAGGTCGCCCCGTCCACCAGAATCAGGTTCAGGTGCGCATTGATTTCTTCCTCTATGATTGCATTGGCTTTTTCCATAATCCGTTCCTGGTCAATCACCGGGCCGTTGCTCATATAAAAACTAAGCTCCACCACCTCAGCGTCGTCCTTTTTCTCCGCGGCCGGAGTCTCCCCGGTCTCTGCCGTTGATTTTTCCGCAGCCTGCTCAGAGGCGGGCGCTTCCGGCGCTGCGGTTTCCTTGCTCCCGCAGCCTGCAAGTGTACCCAGCACCATGGCTCCTGCAAGCAGGATCGCCGTCATTCTTTTCTTTCTCATGTTTCTTCCTCCTATAATTTTATAATAACATATGGCACCGCTTCCGGTTCCATTTGTTTCCCGGTAACCGTTCAGAGACTGCCGTTATTCCTTGACAGCCCCGATGGTAAGCCCTTTTTCAAAATACTTTTGAAGCAGGGGATACAGCAGGATGATTGGCCCTATGGCAAGCACGCAGGTTGCCATCCGCGCACCCTCGCTCGGCAGTGTGCCAAGCGACTGTTCAATGGATCGGGATGCCTGGGCATTGGACTGTAAATACCCGATGTTATTCATCAGCGACTGCAGAAGGTACTGCAGCGTATGCAGCTTCGGCGTCTCGATATACAGGGAACAGGTCATCCAGTCATTCCAGTAGGCAATCGCCACAAACAGGCCGATAGCCGCCAGGGAAGGCGTGGATAAGGGCAGGACAATGGTAAAAAAAGTACGGATTTCACCGGAACCGTCAATCCTTGCGGATTCGATCAGGGAATTCGGTATCGTCCGGAAAAAGTTCTTCATAATCAGAACATTCACCGCGGAAACCAGGCTTGCAAGTATCAGTACCCATATGGTGTTTTTCAGGTGCAGGAAACGGGTCATCAGCATATAATAAGGAACCAGTCCGCCGTTAAACAGCACGGGGATGTAGACAAACAGGGATATTTTTTCCCGTGCCGTCACTTCTTCCCTCGTAAGGGAGTAGGCAAGCATGGAGGTCACCAGAAGATGAAGCCCTGTTCCCAGGACCGTAACTGCAATGGTCACCACATAGGCCTGTAAGACCGATCCCGCCCCGCTGAACACATATTTGTACGCGTCCGTGCTGAATACCCTGGGAATAAAATGATAGCCGTCCACCATCAGCGATGTTTCGTCTGTGAAGGAAATCCCCACTACCAGCAGAAGAGGGATCACACAAATCAGACACAGCAGGATAAAAACCAGGTGGAGCAAGAGCCTGGAAGGCCCGAATTTTTTTCTGTTGCTCATAAAGTATCTCCTTCCTCAGAACAGCGCGCTGTCCGGATCGATTTTTTTGATGACCATATTTGACAGCAGCACCAGCGCAAAGCCTATGGCGGACTGATAAAGGCCCACGGCCGCGGACATACCGTAATCATTGATTTTCTTAAGGGAACGGAACACATAGGTGTCAATAACATCCGTCGCCTTATACAAGGCCCCCGCATCATTGGGCAGGGTATAAAAAGCATTCCAGTCGCCCAGGCCGCCGTTGAACAGCTTTCCTACCCATAATAAGGAAAGGACAATCACCGTGGGACGGATCAGAGGCAGCGTCACATATTTGACCTGCTGCCATTTGGATGCACCGTCCAACTGGGCCGCCTCATAATAATCCGTATTGATTCCCGCTATGGCCGCCACATAGAGGACAGAGTAATAGCCCACATTTTTCCACAGGTAGGCCAGCGGCATAATCACCCGCCAATAGGCCGGTTCACTGTACCAGTAAATCTCCTCTCCCCCCAGACCGGTTATGGCATGGTTCACGATCCCCCTGTCCACACTGAGCAGACCGAATAATATGTACTGGATCACCACCCAGGAAAGGAAGGTGGGCAGAAGGATGGCCCCTTTATAGGTTGCCGCCAGATATTTATTTCCCACCTCATTCAGAAGAACGGCAAGTGCCACGGCGCATACTGTGACCAGCACGGCCTCCAGCATATTATAGACAAGCGTGTTTACCGTAACCGTGCGGGCTGTCTCCGATTTAAAGAAAAACTCGAAATTTTTAAACAGCGGATCCACCCATTTGCTTCCGAACAGACCGTCTACGGGGCTGTAATCCTTAAATGCGAGTATTACACCCGGCATGGGCAGATAAAATAGCAACCCTATGAAAAACAACCCCGGCGCCATCATCAGATAAAACGGCAGCTGTCTTTTCAGGGAACGTCTTCCGGCGCCTTTTTTCTTTTTCCTGTTCACTCCCATGTATCCTCCTCCTTTTTTTATAGGAAAGGTATCTTCCGGGAACTCTCCCGGCGTCTTTCCCGTCTGTCATCATTATGGGCAGCCCGCCCGGTTTTCTCAACAAACAAAAATGACACCCGTCCTTATTTTTAACACTTCCGCTCTCTGATTTTTAACAATTTCTATAAAATCTGAGAAAAGGAGCCGGGAATGATTGAAGATTTTTCCAAAAATTTATATAATGGTTGTAGAAAAATCCGATAGAAAGGCGAGGGGATTATGAAGAAAAAACAACGGATGCCGCGCTCAGTGAGCCATCCTGATGTTCACAAAGAAGAGCGGCAGCTTTCCGCCCCGGTAAAGGATAAAAGTTTTTTTCGAACGCTTCTTTTTTCACTGCTCGGCCTGTCCGTCAGCATTACGCTTCTGCTCACCCTGTTTCTTACCGCCAATTATTTCAGGACCTCCCTGTCCATCACCACCGCATTTAACAGGAACCTGCTTTCCCAGACCAATTACACCATCACCCAGATGGACGACAACGCACAGCGCCTGACACAGGCCCTGTACGGGGACAAGGATATTATTTCCTTTTTAAATATGAAGGAACACGATTCCATGATTCCTATCCTCGCCAGCCGCACACTGGACAAGCAGCTTATGACTCTGCCTTTTGTAGACAGCATTTATCTGTACAACGCCTCCCTGGATTTGTTTTTTTCCTCCAAGAGCGGGGAACAGCTGCACAGCGGAGAATTTAAAGACGAACAGATAGCCGCACTCATCACGGATCCGGCTTTTGCTGCTTCCTATTCGGGAATCCCCATTCCCGGTACGATAAGCGGCACCTCCCATGTGGCAAAAACCCTTTCCTACCTTGTATTTGACAGCACGCAAGAAGAAAACGGGCTTAAGAATGCCATTATTATTAATGTAAACCCATCCTTACTCACGGACTCCATGCAGACCATGAACCAGTTTGAGGACGGGATGCATATGGATTTTGTGATTATGGATAAAGACGGCAGCGTCATAAGCACGGCGCTGAGCCCACAGCTGGAACAAAATTCCCAGCTGTATGAACAGCTTTACGCGCATCTGCATGACCGCTCCAAAGAGACAGGGACAAAAGGCTCCTTTTTAACCATCGGGGATATCCGGTATTTCCAGTCCGTCACCGCAGGAAATAAGTACCAATGGTATCTGATGAGCCTGATCCCTGCCAGTGTGATTTTCAAGGATATCCTCACCTCTTCCCTTGCCGGGGCCGGCATTATGCTCGGGGTACTTCTGCTGGGAAGCCTTATCTGTCTTTCCTTTGCCAGAAGGCTGAATTCCCCCATCCAGGCCATCACCCACATGATAAAGGGCGAACCGGTGGAGAAGCTGCCGTCCGCCCTGGAAGGGACCCAGGAATTCCGTCTCATCCTCGATACGTATAAAGATATGAAAAAACAAAACCGGCAGTTTGAGCAGATAAAGCGGGAAACCGCCTATTCCATCCGCCAGGACTGTCTGAATAACCTGCTCACCGGAAACAATACGGATTCCATGGAACGCATCTCCCATAAGCTCCAGGGGCTGAACCTGAGCCGCCTGCTCACCGATACCCTCTGTATGGCAGTGCTGAAAATCGACAGCTATGACCGCTTTCTTGCCGAAAATAACCCGAAGGAGCTGTGGGTGCTGCGTTTTGCCATCGTAAATATCACGGAGGAGATAGCCTCCGGCTATTTCCCCTGCCAGGTATTCAGCCGCGACAATGATAAATTCGTGGTGCTGATTTCCTGCGAAGAGGGTTCCGTATACCGGATTTTCCAGAATTCGGTGGATAAAATGCTGCTGGATGTGCAGGAAAATGTAAAACGCTGCATGGATTTATCCCTTTCTGCGGCTTACAGCACCTTTTTCAAAGGGATCGAGCATTTTCCCAGCATGTATCATAACATGAAGGATTCCCTGCTCCTGAAAATGAAATACGGACATGGATGTATCATCTCTCCCTATATGGTGGATGAACTGGAGACCGGAAGCTTCCAGTTTCCTTCCCAGAAAGCAGATCAGCTCTCCTGGTCCATCGCCGGCGCCAAGACGGAACAGGCCCTGGAGCTGTACCGGCAGATAACGGAACAGCTTTTTACCTATGACTATAATGAAATCATATCCGGAAGCATCCATCTGGCCTATACGGTATATACGGAAATTCTGCAGAAGTTTCCCGGGCTGAAGGAGGAAGGGACCTCCCTTCTGCGAAGGTTTCTGGCAGCCCTGCAGGATTCGGAAATTTCCGGGGACATCGTCAGTCACATGGAAGCGTTTATCAGGGATATGTGCGGGGAAACCCGGGCGGCAAAAGAGGATACTTCCAGGCAGAATACCAATCAGATCACACAGAACGTCTGCCGGATTATTGACCGGGATTATTCCGATCCCGCCTTGTGCTTAAGCTCCATAGCAGAGGAAATCGGATTATCCCCCAATTATATCGGTCAGATTTTTAAAACCTCCATGCAGAAATCCGTAGCCCAGTACATCCTGGATTTGCGGATGGATACGCTTTCGTACTATTTGGAACATACCAGCCTGTCTCTTTCCCGGATCCTGGAAAAGGTGGGGATTGAAAAGAATAATTATTTTTATACTCAGTTTAAAAAACATTTCGGGATGTCTCTTGGGGATTACCGGAAGAATAAAAATCAGATGGGACAGGAAAAGGATATGACAGAATGAACCAGGCCGCACGGGAACATCCCGTGCGGCCTGATGGCCGGACTACTTTATCGATGACAGGTCACGCACCTGCTGTACCTGTGCGCACATCAGCAGGAAAGCGCCTACCCCATGAAGATCATTCACCGACACGGGACGTTCACAATAATGCTTATAATCTCCCACGCCCGTACCGATACAAACGCTGCCTACCAGCAGATCCTCTCCCTCCCACTGCAGGGAATCAATCACACCTTCAAAGCCTCTTCTGGCCGGAGTCAGGTATCCTTTGTCCAAAATCCCTTTCCGTACCGCCTTGCACAGCGCCGCCGTGAAAAGACAGCTGCAGGAGGTTTCCGGCCAGTTGCCTTCTTCTCCCTCTTTATCCACTACCTGATACCATAAGCCGCTTTCCGACTGATACCGGCACACTGCCTCCATGAGGTTTCGTACCAGTTCGCAGAGGCTGTCATATCCGGGATCGCTTTCTTCCATAAAATCCAGATCATCCAATATGGCTACCGGTACCCAGCCTATGGACCGGCCCCAGAATTCCGGGGATCGGCCGGTCACCGGATCGGCCCAGCCCTCCCTTCCGGCGCTGTCCCATGCATGATAGAACAGGCCGGTCTTATCATCCCTGGTTTTTTCCTGCATCAGAAGAGCCTGCTGTACTACTATTTCCCGGTATTCGGGTTTATTAAAGCGTCTGGCATATTCCGCACAGACAGGTCCTGCCATATACAGCCCGTCCAGCCACATCTGTTCCGCAAATTCCTTCTTATGCCAGAAACCGCCCTCCTTGTTCCTGGGAAAACCCTTAACGATAGGAAGCAGGGTGTCCAGAGCCTTACGGTAACGCGGATCCCCTGTTCGGTCCATAAGCGGATACAGAAGAATTCCCGGCTGGATATCATCCAGCTGGCCCGGATCAAAGGTATGGATATCCCCGTTTTCATCTAAAATGGAATCCACCCAGTCCTTTATGTAAGTAAAATAGGCTTCCTCCCCGCATAGGCGGTATGTCTGGTACACGCCGGACAGAAATACACCCTGATGATAATGAAAATGGCCTTTGGGCGGCAGATCCTCCGCCCTGAACTTTCGCATCATGGTATCACAGGATTGCTTTGCATACGCAACTGGTTCTTTGTAACTGCTCATGATTCCTCTCCTTTTTGCTTTATTAAAATAAGAAACCGGTGACCATACCTTAGTAATTCATTGCTTCTTGAAAAAGAATAGCACATTCTTCATTCAAAAACTTCCTGAAATCACGCGCTTTCTGATAGATATCGACCTTATGCAAACGGTCACCTGCATTCCGCTTTGTTTCCCGCAGACCGCACCTCAGGGCCGTTGCTGCGCATGAATTCCACCATGGCATCCGCCGTCATGGGTTTCGCATAATAATAACCCTGGATCTGATCCACGCCGAATTCCTCCACCCGCTTTCTTTGTTCCTCGGTTTCCACGCCCTCCGCAACCACCTTCATCCCCAGCTGCTGAAAGGTATGGGAAAGATTCTTTACCGCCAGTGCCGACTTTTCATTATCCATGGAAACCCACACCAGGCTCTTATCCAGTTTGACGGTACCGAAAGGGATATTAATTACCGTTGCAATATTGGAGTACCCCGTACCGAAATCGTCCAGTCCCATCTTAATTCCATGCTGCAGCATGTGGAGGGCAAACTCCGTAACGGCCTTTGTGCTTTCCGCCAGCGTGCTTTCCGTGAATTCGATTTTAACGGCGGACATGGGGGTATGGTTCCTTCGGATGATCTCCAGCACACGTTCCTCCAGATCCTGCTGGGAAAACTGCATGGCTGAGAAATTCACATGGACGGATTCTATAGGAATGTTTTGTTCCGTCAGACGGTTGATGAACCGGCAGACCTTGTCCAGTACCACATAAGTGATATCCACAATAAGCCCCGTTTCCTCCGCGACGGGGATGAATTCATCGGGATATATGGGCCCTATCGGTGAATGCGGGATCCGCATCAGGGACTCCGCATGGGCAAAGTACCCTTTTTTCACCCCATAAATAGGCTGGTAATACATTTCAAAGCTCTGCTTCTCCAGCTGCTCCTTCAGGATATGGATGACCTGGCTGCGCCGCTCCAGCTTATCCAGCATGTCCTTGTCACAATAGCAAAGGGAACCGCATTTCCCGGCTTTAGCCTGGGATACCGCATATTCAATGGCATTTATCGTTTTTTCCAGCGTTTCTTCTTCCCCGTTATGGTTGATAGCCCCCATAGCTGCGGACATCCGGAAGCAATAATCCCCTATCTGCCAGGGTTGGGTCATACGGTTTTGTATTTCGTCCACACACCGCCTGATCCGCCCCTCATCGGGCTGCGGATATAGCAGGGCGAATTCATCACCGCTGAAGCGGTACACATTTCCCTGCGGTCCGATCCCACACAGGAACCGGCATACTTCCTTCAGGAATTCATCCCCCTTCTGCTGCCCGCATGTATTATTTACCTGACGGAAATCCCGCAGGGATACCACAATGAGGACAAATTTACGGGAAGGTGCCTTTTTTATCATGATTTTGAGCATATTCAGAAGCTCCTGCCGGTTGGGCACACCGGTCAGATAATCCAGGGAAATCTGCTTGTTCTGCAGATGCAGATAGATGATCAGAAGGGCACATGTCGCCGCAGAGCCGGACAGAATGACCTCCGGATACATCTCCTGTACGATAATGACCAGAACAGCCAGAATAGGGAAAGCGGCAAGAATATGATATATATTACGGTCAATTTTCTTATGATTCGCAAGGGTGAGCACGATACTGGCCAGACAATAGGCATAAAAAATAAGATAGGTAACCGAAACCAGGCTTCCCCTCGTATACCCTTCCCTGCTGTTAATATCAAACAGCAGCTTGTTAAAAGGATTGGCCAGAACCATAACCGCATAAAGCGCGCCGGGAATCATCCCCACCGCCATAATTTTCTTCACCTGTAAACTTTCCGTATAAATAACGGAAACGGCATAGAGAAAATAGGCCAGCCCCATAAGCGGAGTCAGGATATAATACACCGTGGTCACCGTCCAGGTCAGCCCCATCGGCACCCGCCGGTACTGATGAATCAGGATCGTAGACAGGATATTCGTCAGCATAGCGCTGAAGGTGACCAGCAGGCACCACTGGAAGATCCTGTTTTTTAAGGTTGGCAGATGGCTTCCTTTCCGGGCATATACCCATATAATCCCCATCATTACCAATGAAATCGCTTCCGCCGCAATATTCCATTCCATTCTTATCCCCCGCCAGTCCTCTCCCTTTATATTTTATATTAAGAACTATCTGTTACGCATTTATGCATGGCATACCGTTTTTACAGTTCATGTAACATTATACCTAATTACCGGCGAATCCACAATGGGAACCTACAGAAAAGAAGGGACGGCTGAACGGTTACTAAAAGAAACTGCTGCAAAAGCAGAAGGTTCTCCGCGTTTGCAGCAGTCAGTTTTAGCACCCTGTCATGGAATCAACAATTCTATTTAATGGAATTTCCCTGCATCAAAGGCAGCCTGTTTCTCATCCAGGATTTCCTGATAACCGGCATCCAGATACTGCTGGCTCATCTCTTCATACATGGATTCGAATTCTTCGTCTGTCGCAGCCTTGGTTACCAGCTGTACATAGGATTCCTTCCACAGTTCGGCCAGGTCGGAGGAATATTCTGACAGCGTTTCAACCGGTACGGTAAAGCAGGTATCCGGTGTGAAATACTCATCATATTTCTCGTTATAGGCCAGGATATCTTCGATCAGGTATTCATATCCTACAGGCGCATTGGAGAAGATAATGGATTTTCTCCATTCTTCTTCGGTTTCATACTGCTTGTTGGCATTTACCAGACACCAGTAGTCGCCGTTATCGTTGTTGGACAGCTTCTCTTCTCCGGTATAACCGGTGGGAGCTTTGATTCCGTCTTCCGTTACTTCGTAATTCTTTCCTTCAAACCCGTTCTGAAGGGCATCGATTACATCGGGCTGGCTCATCCATTCGATATACATCCATGCTGCGATCCGTTCTTCATCGGTCGCATCTGCGTTGATGCCGTAAATCATACCGAAAGGCCAGTATTCACGTCCCTGGGGAGCTTCTCCGTCAGGAGATTTGGCTGCGGGATCCAGGATTGCAAGTTCTGCATCCGGGTTCTGTGCCAATAAGGGATCGATTACGTTTTCCTGTGTTCCTGCATTGATATAGCAGGCGTAGGTAGCTGCTTTTCCAGCCACAAAGTTAGATTTGGACTGGTTTCCGTCCGTATCCAGGTAGAAGTCGGGGTCAATTAATCCGTTCTGGTATTCATAGTTCAGGTTCTTCAGATATGCCTTGGTAGGTTCCCAGGTAAAGGATGCTACGGCCAGATCGGAATTCAGAGCCCTTCCTTCCTCGTCATTGGGCCATCCTCTGAAGTTGTAATCAAAGTTAAAGGATTTGGCAAGCAGAGGTTCGGAAGCAAAGCCATAGCCGGCTTCCTTGAATTTCATCAGCATATCGTTATACTCGGTAAGGTTTTCAGGCATTTCAATTCCCAGTTCATCCATCCAATCTTTTCTTACCAAGGTACCGAAGTTGGAGGATACCAGCTCGGTCCGGTTGCCCATAACTACCATCAGCTTATCATCAATTACGCCGTAATCTTTGATGGTTTCCCCCATGGTTCCCCAGAAGGAGGGGGCATAGTATGCGATTTCATCCGCATTCAGCTCCTGATAGGCGCCCTGGGCATAGTATGCCAGGATGTTGGGATAGTCATAGTGGAAAATGAAGGTAGGGGCGCTTCCTGCGGACAGAAGCTGTGTAAAATCCTGCACCTCTGTGGAACGTCCAATGGAAACAAATTCAACGTTTACATTATATTTGTCGCCGAAGTTTTCCTGAATCCATTTGGTCCAATAGTTATCCGTGGGATTCCAGCCTTCCCAGCCTCTTTCATATACAGGCACCTGTAAAGTTACCTGCTCCGGGAATCCGCCGGAATAATCGGTAAAATCTGCGGCTGCTGCTTCTGAGCCCGCTTCTGTGCCTGCCTCGGAAGCAGCTTCCGTCTTTGCCTCCGACTGGGGTTCTGAGGATGCTGTGGTGGTTTCGCTGGATCCGCACCCTGCAAGAGTGCCCAGCGCCATTGCTGATATAAGACCTGCAGCAAGGACTTTTTGTAACGCTTTTTTCATGTTGGTTCCTCCTTGAATGATTTATAATCGTCCGCATATGCGGGTACTGCCATGACAAGTTACGTAAATACCGTCAGCCCTTTACGGCGCCGATCATGGTGCCCTGTACAAAATATTTCTGTACGAAAGGATACACACAGATAATCGGGATGGTTGCAAATACGATACAGGCTGCCTTTATGATTTCCGGATCCGTTATGGTTGACATCGCCGTATCGTTGACGGATCCCTGGATGCTCTCTGTTGCGGCCACTATCAGATAATACAGCTTCAGCTGCAGAGGCCTTAAGGATACGTTCTGTTTTATGTAGAACATGGCATCGCTGTAGGTATTCCAGCGCCCCACCGCGTAAAACAGGGTCAGGGTCGCCATAATAGGCTTGGAAAGCGGAAGGACAATCTTTCCCAGAATCGTGTAATGATTGGCCCCGTCTATGACGGCCGATTCAATCAGGCTGTCCGGGATGCCGGATTCCAGGGAATTTTTCATGATGACCATATTATAGGCGCTGAACGCCAGGGGCAGGACAAGGGAGGACATCCGTTCCAACATACCCAGCTTGTTTATCAGTATGTAATCCGGAATCATGCCGCCTGCAAAATACATGGTAAAGATGAATAAAAGGTTGATGAGCTTTCTGCCGCGCAACTCCTTCCTGGACAGCGGATAGGCTGCACATATGGTAATAACCATTCCGAGGGCGGTAAACAGGATAGTCATCAATACCGTTACGCCGAAGGATATGATAAAGGAGCTGTCATTAAAAATCTTGATATAAGCTTCCGGGGTAAACCCTTTGGGAAGCAGGAACACTTTTTTTGCAATAACAAAGCTTTCAGAGCTGAAGGACTTCGCTATTACATGGATATAGGGAAGCACACAGCTTAAACTGATAATGGTTACAAATGCATATATCAGGATGTCTGCCGCCAGATTCCGGCCTGTGGATTTTTTCCTGCCGGCCTTACGTATTTTTGCTTGTTCCGCCATTGTTCACTCCTCCTTATACCAGACCGGTTTCGCCGAGACGCTTTGCAACGAAATCGGCGCCAAGCACCAGAATCAATCCGATTATGGACTGGAAAAGGCCCAGGGCCGTTGACTGGCTGAATTTCATATCCTGGATACCCCATTGGTATACGAGAACCGGTATGGTTGTGGTATACTCGGTTGCCGCATAATTCATCAGCGCCATAATACGTTCAAAGGAACCTCCCATAATCTTGCCCAACTGCATGATTAACAGGATAACAATCGTGCTTCGGATACAGGGTAGTGTTACGCTCCACATCTGCTGCCACCGGTTTGCCCCGTCCACACGGGCCGCTTCATACAGCTCCGGGCTGACCGAGGTGATGGATGCCAGATATATAATGGTTCCCCATCCCATGGACTGCCATGCCCCGATAACAATATAGGTTATCAGCCAGCTGGTATCCTCCTGCAGGAAGTTCACCGCGTTTCCTCCCAGATTCTGAATCAGCGCGTTCACAACGCCGGTATTCACGGACAGCAGCTGATAAGCGAGGCCGCCGATGATTACCCAGGAGAGAAAGTGAGGCAGGTATAATAAGGTCTGCGTCACTTTTTTAAATTTGATGCTTCTGATCTCATTCAGCAGCAGGGCCAGGATAATCGGCATCGGAAAGCTGACCAGCAAATCCAGCACATTTAACAGCAATGTGTTTCTTAATGATTTCATGAAGTTCCTGTGGCCGAATACTTTGGCAAAGATTTCAAAGCCGACCCATTCCCCTCCGAAAAATCCATCCTTAATCTTCCAGTCCTTAAAAGCAATCTGGAGCCAGCTCATAGGAACATATTTGAACAGGAAGCAAAATGCAAGTGGTATCAGTAATAAGGAATATAACTGCCAATCTCTCTTGAAACAGGAAGCAAAGCTCCTCTGTTGTTTTTTCGCCTGCTTTACTGCAAGCTTGTTATCAGCTGTCACAGCTGATTTTTTACTACTCATAAAATTTCCCCTTCCTTCCGCCATGACGTTTTCCGTTTTCTTGCTTCCCAGTATAGCTTTCGCTCGATATTTTGTAAATTATCATTTTTGATAGGCAGAATCATTTTTGAGTGTGTATGCAAACCCTTGAAAACAGGGAGTTTTTTTGTAATCATTTTTTTGTATCTATAAAAATACACGCAGCTCACTCCTGAATTTACATTTAATTCTGCTATAAAAAGTGGCATTTCCGAAAGTAAAAATCAAAATTGATGCGTCATTTTGTATAGAAATCAATAAAAAAGCCCTTCTTTCGCTATCGTTTTGACGAAAGAAGGGCTTTATGCTATTATTTCCATCTACTTTTTGCCAAGGTCCCTTACCCCGTTAGGTGTTGTTCCCTCATATTTCTTGAAAAAACGGTTCAGGCTTTGTACATTATGGTAGCCGACCATCCCGGCAATATCGGGTATTTTAAGGTCCGTTGTCAGTAAAAGCTTCTTGGCTTCCCGTATCCGCAGGCGGTTCACATAGTCCACCATGCTGATATCCCCGCCTTCCTTGACTACCCGGCGCATATAGGAATAGCTGATCCCTATGTTCTCCGCCGCTTCTTCATAGTCAATATCCTCCTTATAATGCTCCTCCAGATATGCGATGATGCGGTCATACAGCTTCACATCCTCTTTTTCCTCCGTCACTTCCCCCAGGTATTCCTGAATCCGGCGGATAAACTCCTTCATGAAAAGCTCGATTTCTTCAATGGTATCCATTTCCGCTATAGCTGTGTAGGCCTGCCTTCCGTTACCCAGGAATTTGGATATCTGGATTTTCTCCTCCATCAGGGCTTTGATAATGGCCCCTATCATCTGCTGATAGATAAGCACCACATTATCATAGGAAATATCCTCTATGGCAACGATTTGTTCCCTTACCAGCTCCAGTTCTTCATAAACGGCATCCATTTTCTGCAGCTTCAGATAGTTGATTATCTTATTTTCGCTGTCATAGGGATAAAAATACCGTTTGCTTTCGTTCATCCGGGGATTCCAGAAGATAATCTGGTTTTTTCCGGCTATAATGCGGTGCTTTACCGCCGCCGTCGCTTCGGCCATCCCTTCATTCAAATCATCGATGTCCGCATGTACGGCGCTTATCCCGATTGTCAGGCTATAATCAAAGATCTGTCTTGTCTGCTGCTTGACCAGATCGATTTTATCCCTGATATAAGCCGCCGTTTTCTTCTGATCATAGGCTTTTATGTTCAGGATAACCGCACAGGTAGTGGAGCGGAAGCGGATAGCTTTGGCCACGTACCCCTCCTGGCTGAGACAGTCGGTGAACAGGTCCTCTATCTGAAGGAAGTAAAACATCCGCTCATCCGAATTGTATTTCCGCAGCATTTCGCTGCCGCCGTCCACACTGGCAAGCAGCACCATAAAATGCTCATACGGGAAGCTCTTGGCCAGGTTTTCCTTTTTCTCACGGGATTCCAGCGTTCCCGTCAGCATTTCCCGGAGATGAAGCCGCTGGGCATCTGAATTTTTCTTCTCCAGAATTTCATGGATCTGGCTTTCCTCCGACTTCATTTTCTTGAAAACTTCATTTAAATAGTATACTTCATTTTTGGAGGGGGCTTTTTCCGTCATTCCTTCTGTCATATTTTCTTTCACATTGTTAAAAAGCATACGGAAGGGCTTGAAAATCCAATAGGATATGAGGAGGACCAGAATCATTTCCACGGCAATGGCGAGCATAATGATGAGCATGGCGGTAGAAGAAACCGTCTTTACCTGCCGCATGATATCGTCCATGCTGTAGTTTACCACGTAGATCCAGTTATTGAAGCTTGATTTCTTATAGGCACACAGGTAGCGTACCCCTGCCTCCTCGTAGTCAAAATAACCTGTTTTTTGTTTGGATCCGGTAATGTTGTCGATAATCACCTGGTTCTCTTCCCCGGCGAGGAAACGGTCATTATCCGGATGGCATATTATATTTTTGTCTTCATCGAGAATATAGCAGGTTCCGGATGCCTGGTTGGTGGGATTGATGAATTCGCTTAATCTGGAATTATAGACGTTGCAGACAATATAGCCTCCCTTGGCCGTTATCAGGGGACTGATGGAATAAACATAGGAAAGGACCGGAATGCTGTTCCGGCTTGCTTTTTCATATTCCGCCCCTCCGTCATGGGAAGTATCCAGCTCTCTTGCGATCCATTTCCCCCGGATCCCGTTCTCATTGATATCTTCCTCTTCCATCCAATCCATGGATACATAATTTTCCAAACGGCAGATATTCTTGTCGGAGGAAATCACATAATCGCTGCCCTTCCCCATATAAAAACAGGAGTGTACCATTTTCTCCGTACCAAAAACGCGGCTCAGATAGGACTGGGCGTCCCAGGCTGTCCTGACCATCTCAAAATCAATATTCAGCTCCTGGTACGAAGTGACCTGTCCCAGGTTTCTGTAAGCCGTGCTGTTGGCAAACTGGATCACATTTCTTGTATAGCTGCTTAGTATAAGCTCCGTGGCATTGCTGACGGATTCCAGATTATCCAGCTTGGACACCGCAATATTTTCCTCCGCATATTTGGCCACATCCTGCATGGCATAATAGGCGATTAAGGAAGTCGGAATGATCAGCACACAAAAAATCATAAGAAATATCTGCCAGAAAAAAGAAAATCGCCTCATGCTTCCCCCTGTAATCGGTTCTTCTTCTCGTGTTATCTTTTTACAGAAATCCCGCTGCTTTCCTCCAGGATTTCCTCCCTGTCCACATATGCCTCAAGAGAGGGATCGATTTCATAGCGGCCCTCTACGGCAAGGCCTTTTACATAGCGGGCATAAAGCCAGGGAATCCGGTGCTCGTACACATCCCTTACGGAAGGCTGTTCGTCAAACACGCCCGGGTTATGCCCGCCCTGTTTTTTCCAGGTGATCCGGCTGTCGCTAATCCGGATATCTTCTATGACCGCATCCTCCTCCCCCGCTATGAACAGCGCGGATTCCGCATAAAGCCTGATGTGGTCGAAGGTTATCCCTCTGATCTTTCCCGGATACTTCTTTTCCCCTTTTCGATAGGAGGCAGAAAGGAACAGAGGTTCTCCCTTGCCCCACCACCTGGGGGCAAAGGTCCGGTTCACGCCGTCTGCATATCTTCTGGTATTCCCCGTAATATGATGAACCTGGATATCCTCCACCGTGCCGCCGTCGCGCACCCAGATCCCCACCGCCCGGGAACAGTCCCGCACAATGCAGTCAGCAAATATCACATTCCGGATATCCCCATAGGTTTCCGTCCCGATTTTAAGCGCCGAATCCCGGGAATGGAGAATGCAGTCTGTTATGACCACATTTTCACAGCTGCCGTATTTTTCCCATACCGGCCTGGTCGCCTTTAAAACAATGGAATCATCCCCGCTTTCGATCAGGCAGTTACGGATGATCACATTCCGGCAGCCGTCCGGGTCAATGCCGTCGTTATTCGGCCCTCTGTCATTATTCAGGATACGGATGCCGTCCACAAGCACATTTTTACAGCCCGCCATATGTAAGGTCCAGAAACAGGCATCATAAAACGTGATCCCTTTGACCTGTAATCCGTCCACATCCTCCAGATAGGAGGTCCGGGTACGGAAACCGGCTATCGCCAGCGGGCATTCATGAAAACCTTCGTCGGCATCGTCATCCACATACACGTTCCTGCCCTGTCCGTCAATGGTCCCTTCCCCGTCTATGGTGATATTCCGGGCATGGCAGGCATACAGAAAACAGCCGTTTTCAATACCGTCCATCGAATCCTTGTCATGGGAAAAATTGATGATATCCTCCGGTTTATTGCTGGCAATCAGGACGCTTCCTTTTTCCAGGTACAGCTCCACATCGGATTGCAGCCGGAGCGTCCCCGACAAAAAACGGCCCGGCGGGACCACCACTCTCCCGCCGGTTTTGGCACAGTCCTCTATGGCTGCCTGGATCTGCTTCTGATTGTTTGTCGTTCCGTCGGCCAGCGCGCCGTAGTCCAGAATATTATACTGCATCTCGTATCCTCCCCTGTCTGCCGTCATTCGTTTTCCTCTTACATATCCCTGGATTTTTTCACACAGGCCTTTACAGCCTCAAATACGGCGCTGCGCAGTCCCTTTTCCTCCAGTACCCGCACCGCCTCTATGGTGGTTCCGCCGGGCGAGCATACCATATCCTTTAATTCACCGGGATGCTTACCGGTTTCCAGCACCATTTTCGCACTTCCCAGCACCGCCTGGGCGGCAAAGGTATAAGCCTGGGCACGGGGCATGCCGTCCGCAACGGCGGCGTCCGCCATGGCTTCAATAAACAGGAACACATAAGCAGGGGAACTGCCGCTCACCGCCGTAACCACATCCATGAGGTGCTCCGCGATGATTTCCGTCCTGCCGAAACCGCTGCAGATATCCCGGACGGTTTCCAGATCCCCGGCCGTCACCTGTTCATTGGGGCACATGCCCATCATTCCCTCTTTTACCATAGCGGGGGTATTGGGCATGGTGCGTATGATTTTTAAAGGCTTTCCGAACTGCGAAGCAAGCCATTCCAGCGTTTTTCCCGGCGCTATGGTGACAACGATCTGCCCCATCCCTACCGTATCCCGAATCTCCTCTATCACGCTTGCGTAATACTGGGGCTTCACCGCCAGGAACAGCACATCGGCAAAGGCCGCCACTTCCTTATTGTCCTTTGTGGTAAGGATCCCCATCTCTTCTTTTCTTGCTGCCAGCGCCTTTTCCAGCGCATCGGAAGCCATCAGTTCCCGGGGAGTGCATTTTCCGGAATCCAGGATCCCTTGCATCATAGCGCCTCCCATGTTCCCGCATCCGATAAATCCGATTTTCATACTCTTTCTTCCTTTCCGTATATGTTCGTAACGCAGACTCCGCAGGTGCCAAATGGCCTTCCGCCCGCCGGCAGAGCGGTGCCCCCGGGACGGAAGGCCATTTGGCACCTGCGGAGTCTGCGTTCGTAAATGATACATTACCAGGTAACTATTTTAAGGAAACAACGTGTCAGGAAAAACTCTGCTCGGTACGTTCGATGATTTCATCCTGGAGCGCTTTGCTCAGATTCCGGAAATGGTCGCTGTAGCCGGCCACCCTGACGATCAGATCTTTATATTCCTCCGGACTGCGCTGGGCATTTATCAATGTCTGTTTATCGATCACATTGAACTGGATATGGTGGCCGTCCAGGTTAAAATAGGTCCGTATGAGATTAGCCATCTGGTTCAGGCCCTCTTCCCCGGCTACGACAGAAGGTGTAAATTTCTGGTTAAGAAGCGTACCTCCCGTACAAAGATGATCCATTTTGGAACAGGATTTGATAACCGCTGTAGGTCCGTTGGTATCCGCCCCTTTTTCCGGGGATATTCCTTCGGACAGAGGCTTATGCGCATGCCGCCCATTGGCACTTGCCAGGCAGACATCCCCGAAATATACATGGCAGGTGGTAGGCAGCATATTTATGCGGTACGTGCCTCCCCGGTTATTCCGTCTCCCTGTAACACTCTTATAATAGAAGGAAAATACCTCTTCCATAATGGAATCTGCATAATCGTCATCGTTCCCGTATTTAGGGGTCCTGCCGGAAACCAGGTTATGGATCCTGTCATACCCTTCATAATCCGCCAGCAGGGCATCCATCAGCTCCTTCATAGAGAACCTGGCTCTGTCGAATACCTGGTATTTGATGGCCGCCAGGCAGTCCGTGATGGTTCCGATCCCCACGCCCTGGATATAGCTGGTATTGTATCTGGCACCTCCCGCATTGTAGTCCATGCCCCGGCTGATACAGTCGTTGGTAAGGACAGACAGGAAAGGAACCGGCATTTCCCGGGCATAAATGGATTCAATGACCAGGCTTCCCCGTATCTTAATATCCAGGAAGTATCGGACCTGGGCACAGTAGGCTTCCCAAAGCTCCTCATAGTTTGTAAAATCATACCCATATCCGGTTTCAGGCCCCAGCTGGGTTCCTGTCATATAGTCATACCCGTTATACAACGCCAGCTCCAGAAGCTTGGGAAGGTTAAAATAACCGGTGAGGATATAAGCCTCATTCCCGAAAGCCCCCGTTTCCACACAGCCGCTGGTGCCGCCTTTTCTGGCATCCGCAATACTCTTTCCCGCATTCAGCAGCTCCTGCACTATGGCCTCCGTATTATAAAAAGCAGGCTGTCCCCAGCCTTTTCTGGATATCTCACAGGCTTTCTTCAGGAAGTCCAGGGGGGTTTTCCGGCTGATCTGTACATTGGAGCTGGGCTGCAGGAGCTTCATTTCATCCATACATTCCAGAATCAGGTAGCTGACCTCATTGACGCCGTCCTTCCCGTCCGGCGTGATTCCTCCCGTATTGATATTGGCAAAGTCGGTGTAGGTGCTGCTTTCCTTCAGGGTAATCCCCACCTTGGGCGGCGCCGGCTGGTTATTGAACTTGACCCACAGGCATTCCAGAAGCTCCTTGGCCCTGTAGTCATCCAGCCTTCCTTCTTCCACATCCTTCCGGTAAAAACGGATCAGATGCTGATCCAGCCTGCCGGGGCTGTAGGCATCCCAGGGATTCAGCTCCGTGGTTACCCCAAGGTGGACAAACCAGTACATCTGGATCGCCTGCCAATAGGTTTCCGGGCGGCGGGCAGGAACCCGGCGGCAGTTCCGGGCAATCTGCAGCAGCTCCGCCTTCCGCTCTTCCTCCCGGCAGCCGCAGGCCATATCCTCCGCCAGCTGCGCATACCGGGAGGCCAGGAGAATCACGGCATCACAGGCGATATCCATTCCTTTTAACTGTGCTTCCTTTTCCAGCGCCTGCGGGTCATGCAGGTAATCCAGCCGCTCCCGTTCCCGCCCGATATCCTCTTTATATTCCAGGAGGCCTTTCCGGTATATATTTTCCGAACCCACCGTATGCCCCGGGCCTCTCTGCTCCATGAATTCGGTAAAAATCCCCGCCTGATACGCCGCCTTCCACTCCGGCGTCATGTGAGACAGTATTTTGTGCCGGATGGAACGCTTTTCCCAATAGGGGATTATCTCCTTTTGCTGGAATTCATAATCCTCTTCCTTTACCCGGAAGCTGATCAATTCCCGGTCATTCATAACCTTTAAATCCTCCGCCGTATGGCAGCAGAGATCCGGAAAGGTGGGCGAAGCCTGCGGACCGCAGCCCTTTTCTCCCACAATCAGCTCTCCTTCCCCGATATACAGGGTCTTTTTGGCAAAATAGTTTTTTAAGGCCAGTGCCCGTAATTCCGGCACGCTGACCTCCCCCTCATACTGCCGGTAACTCTCGGTAAAGTACCTGGCACGCTCCATATCGATATGCGGCGGGGTATCAAGGCTCTCCCGCCTCAGCCTCCGTATCCTCTCATTCATTCCCCGTTCTTCCATTTCCGACGTTTCCTTTCTCTGTATTCTCTCATGGAACTGCCGCAAGATACCTTCATCCTCCGAGGAAAACCGGTATCCCGCTCCTTTGCCCCAACAGCTCCCGCAGCTGCTGCATCCGTTCCTCCGACGGCACATAAAAAGCGCTGTCCTGATAATCCCGGCCCAATTGCCGGTATTTTCCGCTCCCCGTCTTATGATAAGGAATCAGATTCACCTGCCCGGCATGTATCTGTTCTTCCCTCAGGAAATCCGCCATCCGCCCTATCTGCGTTTCCCCGTCGTTCACACCGCCGATTACAGGTATCCGGATCCATATGCGGGCCCCCTGCCCGGACAGACGCTTCAGGTTTTCCAGTATCTGCCGGTTATCCCTGCCGGTGTATTCCTTGTGTTTATCTTCCTCCATGAGCTTCAGATCATAAAGGAACGTATCCGTATAGGGCAGCACCCGTTCAAAAACCGGAAAAGGAACCGCGCCGCAGGTATCGATATTAATAGAAATTCCCCGCCGGAAGAGGCCGCGCATCAACGGTTCCAGATAATCCGGATCCTGGGCCAGCGCCTCCCCTCCCGACAAGGTAACCCCGCCGTCCGAGGTTTCATAAAAGGCCCTGTCCTTCAGAAGCTCTTCCGTCAGCTCCCGGACGGTATAGGTTCTTCCGCACACCTGCCTGGCATTTCTTACACAGCTGTCCGCACAGTCCCCGCAGGCACTGCAGAGCTGCCTTTTGGTATACGCCTTCCCGGATACCGGCATGACAGCTCCATTCGGGCATTCCTGCACACAAGCACCGCAGCCGGTGCAGCGTTCCTCATAAAAAAGAAGCTCTTTTCCATAATCCTGGGTTTCCGGGTTATGACACCATCTGCAGGACAATGGACAGCCCTTGAAAAAAACGGTGGTGCGGATGCCCTTCCCATCATGGATGGAATATTTCTGGATATTGGTAATCAATGGTAACTTCATTTTTCCTTCCCTTACTCAAATTTCGCATCTACCAACCGGGTGGTCCCCTGTCCCATAGGGAAATTATAATCCCGGTCCGGCATAATGCCAAGTATTTTTTAACACAAGGCGGATGCCGTGCAGCCATTCGGTTACGGTTCACGCCCCCTGTGCCGCAACGAAGCGGGGTGTAGATAAAAAAGTTTGGCGTCACCCGCCTCTGCTTCCCTGTGCGGCCTGCTGTCCTGCAAGGTTCCTTCCAGGGGACGCTTTCGCTCGGATAATCACGCAGCGGTACCAAGGCTGCAAAGGACGCAGCCAAAGGACCGGCGTGCTTATAACGCCCCTTCCAGGAATCCTTGCAGGGCAGCAGGCCGCACAGGGAAACTGGGGCGGGTGATGACCAACTTTTTTATCTACATCCAACGAAGCGCTCCCGGTTGACCCCGCCCCCGGCACATGGTAAACTCCTGTTAAAGAGCTGCTTACATGCCTTTTTTATTACTTACACAGGAGAAAATGCCTTTCGGCAGGCATACAGAAAAACCATGGACTCATATGTTATTGAACGGATTATCAGTATCATCCACAGTGAAATACGGCTGGTAGGTAAAGACGGACATATACGGGAACGGTTCGGCAATCTTCCCGAAAAGGAGGATCCTTTCTGTACGGATCCTTCTTTTTTGCATGCCTGTTTAGCCAGGCCGCCGCTTCCCCTGCCGGATATTTTTACTGAACATACGTATATCTACTACGCCCTGCTGCGCCTTCCCGGCGGCACCTCCCTTCTGGCAGGCCCGGTCCAGGTTATCCGCGGGACTCATGACCCGGCTTCCTGGATGGCGGCAAAGCATGCGGTCCCCGTCCCGCAGCTAAAGCTTCCTTATTGCGATGCCGGCACCTTCCTGAATGGAATCCTGCTTCTCTGCCACTCTCTGACCGGCAAAGAAATCAGCATAAATGATTTATGCGTTTATCACGGTTTTCCTGAAAAGGATTTGGCGCACAAGGAGTTGAACCGTCTCGTTTTTGCTTCCCAGGAATCGGAAATCCCCCACAATCCTTACAGCCACGAAGCCCGGAAACTAAAAAGCATAGAAGAAGGCAGCCTGGAACTCCTGCAAAAATGCCAGGAGGAGGTTTGGGTCGGGGAACTGGGCAGGGTGGCGGACACCCCCTTAAGACAGGAAAAAAATATCGCTATTATTGTGATTGTGCTGGCTTCAAGAGCCGCTATCCGCGGAGGGCTCCTGCCGGAACTGGCTTTTTCCATGGCGGACAGCTTTATTATCCGTACCGAACGGATGACCGATATCCTGCAGATCCGTTCCGCCTCCCGCCAATTCGAAGAAGAATTTGCCGTGAGCGTACACAATCTGCATAAATCCATCAGCAAAAACAAATATGTGGATCTGGCAAAAGAATATGTCTACCGCCACCTCCACTCCGCCATAAGCATTGGGGAAATAAGCCGGTATGCAGGCCTGAATAAAGATTATCTCTCCCTGCTTTTCAGCCGCTGTGAAGGTATTACCCTGCAGCATTACATCCGCCGGGAAAAAATACGCCAGGCGGAATATATGCTGAAATACTCCGACGAAAAAATGGATGAAATCGCCGCCCACCTCGCTTTTTGCTCCCAAAGCCATTTCAGCCACTGCTTTAAAGAGGAAACAGGCATGACCCCCAGCCAATACAAAAATCAATTTTACAAAACCTAATATTTACGACAAAAATACCATATTTTTAATATACTATTTTTTTATTTCATGTTATTTATTAGATAACTCAAACTTTGCAGGCGCCAAATGGCCTTCCGGCAGCGCCCCGAAGGCAGCGGGCGGAAGGCCATTTGGCACCTGCTAAGTTTGAGTAAGATAACAGCAAAATACGATTGTTCAAGGAGGATAACAGGACATGGGAATATCTGTTCAGGTAAACGAAAAAAGAATCAGGGGCCTGCGAAGCCCTATGCTTTACGGCCATTTTATCGAGCATTTCCACAGACAGATCTATGACGGCATTTATGATCCCGCCAACCCTTTATCGGATGAGGACGGTATGCGAACGGATATCATAGAAGCCATGCGCCGGATAAAGGTTCCCATACTCCGCTGGCCCGGAGGCTGCTTTGTCTCCTCCTACCACTGGAAGGACGGCGTGGGAAAAAACAGACAGCCTTTTTTTGATAAAGCCTGGCGTGTGGAGGATCCCAATACCTTCGGTACGGATGAATACATGAAAATGTGCCGCAAAATCGGCTGTGAACCCTACATCTGTACCAATGCAGGAACCGGAACCGCAGAAGAAATGAGCGACTGGGTGGAATACTGCAACCTGGAAACTGAAGGGAAATATGCCAAATGGCGTATTGAAAACGGCAGCCCCCGGCCTTATCAGGTAAAATACTGGAGCATCGGCAATGAAAACTACGGTTTCTGGGAAATCGGCGCCAAATCCGCTGAAGAGTGGGGCCGGCTGGTGAAGGAAGCGGCCAAAATGATGAAGCATGTGGATCCGCAGGCCCAGCTATCCGCCGCGGCCCTCTCGGATTTGGACTGGAACATCAATCTGCTGAAAAACTGCGGACCGTTCCTGGACTGGATTTCCATCCACGAATACTGGGATATGATGCCGGAAAAGAACGAGCCGGCCACCTACGAACAATGCATGGCTTACACAGACCATATCGGCCACGCGGTGGATGAGGTGAGAGGTATGCTGGCGGCTATGAAGCTGGACAAAAAAATCCGGATTGCCTTTGATGAATGGAACCTGCGCAGCTGGCACCATCCCAACGTCCACACCGTCCGGCAGGGTATCTGCAAAGAAGAGTATATCACTCCCAGGGATAAAAATGACGACAACAGCATCTATACGATGGCGGATGCCGTATTCACCGCCTGCTTTTTAAGTGAAATGAACCGGAACTGCGACATCGTGGGCATGGCTAATTTTGCGCCAATCCTGAATACCCGGGGATGTATTTACAGCTATCCGGAAGGAATCGTCCTGCGCAGCACCTATCATGTATTTGATTTGTATGTGAATTACATGGGAGATACCGTAGTGGATGTATGGGCGCAGGATGCGATCCCCTCTATGCAGGCCGCCGGCAAAAACGGGCAGGAACTCACCGTGGATACCTTGGATCTTCTCGCCACTACCTGGTCGGATCGCCCCGGAGCGGCTGTTGCCGCCGTCAACAAGCATCCTTCGGAAGCCGCCTCCATCCAATTATCCCTGGCCTGTGAAGGGATGAATGCCGTTATATACCGGCTGAATGGAGAAAGTACGGATTCTTACAACGATATTGGCCGGACCGGGGTTTCCATACGGAGAGAGGAACTGGGGAAATACCATGCTTCTATGGAAATCCGTCTGGAACCCCATTCGGTAAATGTAATTCAATTCCTGCCCTGAGACGTTCCCAAAATGAAATGCACTACGCCGCAGTCATACTGGGCCCAGATTCCATGGCGGGCCTCATCACCGGAGCGTATCCGATCCGTGACAAATGCGCCTTCTTCGAAGTGCCCTTCCTCCAGACAGAGGAATTCCATTCCATGAGCCAGGTGCTGCCCGTTCATCCAGCCTGCAGGCAGGGATCCGTCCTCCGGCACCTGCTCTGTAAAAAACAGCCTTACCTTATGGCCCACCAGGAAAAACTCATCCTCTCCCATACAGAACAGCAGCCCTCTCGCCGTTTCCTCCGTAAGGCTTACCGGCACCCTGCGGGGCTCCCCTTCACTATCCCTGCCATGATGGTAATCAAACGGTACCCAGCCCGCATAATCCATAGCCACTCCGGCAAAAGAAACCCTGCATCTGCGGTTTCCCACTTCCAGGAAACAGGAATCCTGTCCCACGCTCTGGCAGAAGGCATGGATCGCCTGCGCCCCGCCGCCCGGCAGCAGCAGTCCTGCTGCTGCCGTAAGCATCGTAAACGAATGCATCACCGGCTCTGCGGACTCCTTCAGCCTCCCCTCCGGATCCAGACAGCTTTCTATTCCAAATACATGATATCCAATCGCCTGACGGCTCCCCACCGCCTCAAACATACAGGTGGCATTCACGGCGGTCAGGCCGGATTCGGGCACATACAGCGGCCATCCCTGCTCTCCCTTTCCGTATATGCCATAGGCTTTCCGCACCGCCTCCGGATTCTGTTCATAGATATCCGGGCAAATGGCATCCAGATGCCCGCAGGCGCAATGCCACAGCGGAAGGCATTTGGAAACCGCGCCGCCGCAGGGATATTCCAGCCCCGCCAGATTCCATCCGTAATCGCTGTTGCGGTCCATCCAGACATTAGTATACATAAAAATATCGTAAATATCTTTTCCCCTTGCGGCAATTTCATCAATATATCCGGCAATAGCCCATGCCGTACACAGCTCGGCCCCGAACGGACCGAACATCTCCCGCCAGTTCCCCTGCTTCCTCCTGCCGTTCTTTACCCAGCTGTCGTGCATCGCCCCTTCTGCTGTTTCAGCGGTCCGTCTGACCTCTTCCGGCACGTCTTCCTCAAAAGCTTTTGTTCCCGCCTCGCCAAAATCCCGTCTTGTGGCCGCGTAAATACCCGGTTCGTTCTCTACCTGTACGGCGAGGATGGTCTCCTGCTTTTCATCATAGTCCCTGATGATTTCCATAAGCGCACAAAAAGCCTTTGCATCCTGTTCCAGATTGCTGCGGCTGTGGGGTGAAAGAACGGTGGTTTCCGTCCCATCCTTGCACAAAACGCGCGGGAACCGCTTCCGATCCTTTTTTACCCAGGCAGGCGTATATTCCATCTGCCCGTTTTTCCAGGTCCCGAACCAGAGCAGAATTCCATGCAGCCCATGGCACCGGATATTGTCTATCACCGTATGTACATAGCTGACATCATAGGCGCCTTCTTCCGGCTCGAAAGCATCCCAGCAGACAGGCACCGCAATGGTATTGGCACCGATTGCCTTCAGACTTTGAAAGGATCGTTCACAATCCTCTTCATACTGCCTGTTCCCTTTCCTTCCTATGGGATAACCCGATGAATTATGCACCTGCCCGCCGACAGAAAAAAATGGTTGCCCTAAAACCGAAAAGTACGTATGACGCATTTGCATCCCTCCCCTTCTTCATTCTTTCTTACTTTTCCACCAATACCCGGCAAAGCTTCTTAAAAAAAGATATCCCATAGTACGTAAAGGTATGATATCCCTCCAGCTTCAGCTCCGCATCGTACTGCTTCTGTTTTATCTGTTCCAAAGCCTCCCTTGCACTGCTGTCCAGCTGTGCAAAGGTATCTGCCACTTTCAATTCCATAATGACCGCTGTTCCGTCATAGGGCGCCGACAATAACAGCAGGTCACTCCTGCCCAGACCACTTTCCCGGTTCGATTTCAGGGTATAGCCATCCAGCATTTTCA
>NZ_QUES01000047.1:0-47745 GCF_003478085.1 Eisenbergiella sp. OF01-20
TTGGAAATACAAGGTTTTTAATAAAAAACGGGGTGTCAGACTTGACACTACCACACAGACACAGGGAGTAATCATATGAAAAAAGGCAAAGCCCCCGCTGTAAGCAACGGGGCATCAAATTTGGAACACGTAAACAACAGGGTATCGGGTCTGCGCACCGCTCCGGCCGGTGCGAAACAGGTGCCTCCGGCTGACCCGTTACCCGCGGGAATAATCCTTGAAACAAGGAAGCTGTGCAAGACCTTCACCAACGGGGGGATGCAGCAGCATGTAATAAAAAATATGGATCTGCAGATCCGGGAGGGGGATTTTACCATAATAATGGGACGTTCCGGCTCCGGCAAATCCACTCTGCTATATGCGCTGTCCGGTATGGACAGGCCCACTATCGGGGATATCTTCTTCGGGGAAGAGAATCTCTCCCATATGAGCAACGACAGTCTGGCACTGATGAGACGGGAAAACTGCGGTTTTGTATTCCAGTCCATGTATCTTCTTGATCATATGAACGTCCTGGATAACGTTCTTACAAGCGGCCTGCTGCCTAAAAACAAGGAGCCGCGCGTACCGCGCACCGGTTTCAGGGCTTATAAAAAGCAGACAGCCGAACGCGCTGCAGCGCTTCTGGGTTCGCTCGGCCTGTCCGAACAGGATTGGAAGAAATACCCGGATCAGCTTTCCGGCGGGGAAAAACAGCGAGCCGCCATAGCCAGGGCCCTGATTAACAGTCCGAAAATCCTGTTTGCGGATGAACCGACCGGCGCTCTTAATTCCTCTGCCAGCGAACAGGTCCTGGATGCCTTTACACAGCTGAATGGAAAAGGACAGAGTATCATTACCGTGACACACGATTTGAAAACCGCGCTGCGCGGGAACCGGATTCTGTACATGAAAGACGGCAGTATCTGCGGTGAACTTGAACTGGATCCGTACCGGCGGGCCGGCGATCCGGCCCGGCAAAGCAGACTGCAGCAATTTCTCGGGGAAATGGGGTGGTAATCATGATTTTATTGCATCTGGCAAAAGCAAGCCTGGCAAAGAAAAAAGGTATGGCCGCCACTCTCCTCTTCCTCTCTGCGCTGTCCACCCTGTTTTTAAATCTCGGGCTGACCATGAGCGGTCAAATGCAGGAAGCCTGTACCTCTTCCATCGAAAGGCTGCAGGGGCCTGATTTTTTTGCCGCATCGGACGCGGCGAAATATGATGCTTCCTTTGAGTCCTTCCTCCGGGAGGATGCACGCATACAATGGATAGAAAAAGAGGATATCATCTATCTGGAAATTACAAAAAACAATCATAACAGCTCCCGGGCAGGCGCCATTATTTTTAATATGGATCATGCGCGGCAGATCGAGCCGGTGACTCTGCTCCGCCAGGATCCTTCCATACCGGACAGCGAGGCCATCTACCTTCCTGAAGTTATGGAAGCGGAAGGTATCACAACAGGCGCCGAATATATCCTCACTTATAAAAATACCGATTATGCCTACCGCGTCGCCGGTTTTTTTGAAACCTCCTGCATGGGCACCACCGGTTATACCTTTATGAAATATTACATGCCCCGGGAAGCGTTTACCGTTCTTTACGAAACTGCCGGCGCAGGCAAGGCCCTTTCCGCCAGACTGGCGGACGGCCTGGATAAGGCGTCGGTGTCCCGGGAACTGAAGAAGGATTTTCTGGAGGCCACTGATTATTATAATAAAGTAGGGAGCCTGTATGGAGGCGCTGCCTGTATATCCTACGACGGGATGCTGGACAATATGCTTTCCCTGATCAGCATTCCCATGATGCTGATGATTTCCATTGCCTTTGTCATATGTGCCATCAGTTTTATAACTGTTTTTTTCAAAGTCAAGGAAGAAATCGGGGACAGCCTGCCGGAAATCGGAAGCCTCCAGGCCATGGGCTACACCACACGCCAGATCATTCTTTCCAAAACAGCGGAATTTTCCCTTATTGGTACGGCCGGCGGTGTGTTGGGTATCCTGGGTTCCCGGGCCGCGCTTCCTGCGGTCACGAATTACGGAGAAGGCATGATCGGCATCCGCCTCCGTTATACTCCCACCCCCGGCGGCTGTCTTATTTCCCTGCTGGTCACCCTTATTCTGATCACGCTGGCGGCTGTTACGGCCTCCTTTAAAATCCGGAAGCTGACTCCGGTTGCCGCATTAAGAAAGGGCCTGCAGACCTTCTGTTACGACAGGAATTTCTTTCCTCTGGGAAAAGGGCGTTCCGGCGTGGTATCCCGCCTGGCCCTAAAAAATAGTATTGCGGATTACCGCCGTAATACCGCCACCATCACGGCGATCGCCATGGGCACTTTTGCCGTAAGCCTGTCTGCTGTGCTGTATGCCAACTTCGGCTATGACACTTCCGCCGTCGCCAAAATGGCGGGAATAGAGGTGGCGAATGTCCAGGTCACACCGCTTCCCCACACGGATATCCTTTCGCTTCAGACACAGCTGGGGCAGCTGCCCGGCGTCCGTAAAACGAATCTTTCCGCCATTTATATGGCTGCCATTGAAGAGGAGGATATTTTCTGGGTGATAACCGGCGACTTTTCCAAAACGGAGCAGCTGACTCTGACGGAGGGGAGCTTTCCCCAATACGGGAATGAAGTCACGCTTTCCTCGGGCCTGATGCGCAAGCTTGGCAAAGAGACAGGCGATACGGTCAGCGTAACGCTGGACGGAATTACAAAAGATTACCTGATCACAGGCGTTTTCATCGGAACCAATAATAACGGAAAAGAAGGGCTAATGAGCCTGGAAGGCATGAAACGGCTGGATCCTTATTTCAGGCTTTCCAATATTGATATTTATCTGGAAGAGGACTCCATGCGTCAGGATTTCATCGATATGCTTACTTCGGACTACGGGGTATCTTCCGCAGATCCCCCTCCCTCCTCCGGGAAGGATTCCCTCTCCCCGGAAAAAGAGGAGGCTGACTATGCCGCTGCCAGGAGGCGGGCGGAGGAAAAAATCAGGGAAATGCTGGATCAGTACGGCGTATCCGACGCCGCATATGCGGTAATGCTGCGGGGAGAACTGATCCTGTCCGGCAGTTCCGCCGGCATCCGGATTAAAGAAGTCAGCAGCATGCAGGAATATCTGGACGGCCAGCTGGCCTCCTACGCCGCCACAATGACGGGAATGATGGCTATGGTACTCACCGTCATGCTGCTCGTCATGGGCGCTATTGTCTCCATTACGGTAAGCGCCCTGATCCGCCGGCAGAAAACCAGCTTCGGTATCTATAAGGCGCTGGGATATACCACCCGGGATCTCATCCGCATCGTGCGCCTGAACATGGCCGTAAATGCGGCTGCCGGTTCCCTGATCGGAATTTTGCTGTGCCGTCTTTTTGCCAACAGCCTTCTTCGCCTGCTGTTCCAAAACATGGGGCTGGATCTGGCGAGGTTCCATATCAATCCGTATCTGCTGGGCGCCTCCGCTTTATTCACGTTTCTGTACGTGTGGCTGCTCTCCTCCTGGAAAGCCCGCCGGGTAAAGGGGATTTCCGTATACGATCTTCTTACGGAATGAAGCGGGCTTCTGAAAAATAACAGAAATATGAGGTATATTTATGAAAAAACACTGGCTCCTTCTGTTCTTCCTCCTGTGCTGCAGCCTGCTCTTTTGGCCCGCGGCGGCACAGGCCGCCCCATCCGATGATACACAGGAGGTTTACGGGATCGGTTCCGTCAGCAAACTGTTCGGCACCGCCGCCGTGATGCTGCTTGCCGACAGGGGCGAAATCCTGCTGGACGCTCCCGTAACCGACTATATCCCGGAATTTGAAATGGCTGACGAACGGTATCAACAGATCACCGTACGCATGCTGTTAAATCATTCCTCCGGGCTGCCCGGAACCACCTTCCGGGATTGCTTTTTACTGGGGGAATCCCATACCGATTATCACAGCACCTTGCTAAATAACCTGAAATCCAGGCACCTCAAGGCGGATCCCGGCGCATACAGCGTCTATTGTAACGACGGCTTTACTCTGGCGGAAATCCTCGTGGAACATGTGAGTCAGATGAGCTTTTCCGCCTTTATCCAAAAGGAATTTATCCGTCCGCTGGGTCTTACCCACACCTTTATGCCCGAAGAGCTGCCGTCTTTAACAGCAACAGCTTCCATTTATTATAGGGACAGACCGCTTCCTTACGAAAACCTGCAATGCCTTGCCGCAGGCGGGATTTACAGCACAGCGGAAGATCTCTGCCGGTTTTCCCGGCTTTTCACGCAGAACGGAAGCGGGCTTCTGTCCGGGGAAGCTGTACAGGCCATGGCATTTCCCGAATACAAAAGGGATACCATCTGCGTGCAGGATGCAGAAAGCAACTTCGGCTACGGACTGGGCTGGGACAGTGTGGATGCATACCCCTTCCGGCGGTTCGGAATCACCGCACTGGCAAAGGGAGGGGATACCAAAAACTACGGCACGGGCCTGCTGGTACTCCCGGATCAGGAGCTGTCCGTCGGCGTTACCGCTTCCGGCGGAAGCGGGGAGCTTTCTCTGAAGCTGGCGTCGGAACTCGCTCTGGAAATCCTGAAGGAAGAGGGTCTTATCACGCAAGAAGAAGAGGAAGCGGCAGCGCAGCCCGCCATCGATACCGCACAGCCCTCCGTACCAATTCCGGAGGAACTGAAAAAATATGCGGGCTATTATGACTCTGCGGGAATCTGGAAGCTGGAATTTACGGAACAGGATACGGTACGCATTACTTCCCTAGAAAACAACGCCGATATGGTACAGGAATACCGGTATACGCAAGACGGCTATTTTGTTTCCACAGACGGAAAATACATCTCTTACACCGGCCTTTCCCAGGCCTCCGGGGGAACCGGCGGCATTACCGCATTTTATTTCCGGGAAGAATCCAACGGAAAAACCTACATCCTGGGCACCACCTATTCCCTGTCCGGCGGGAAGGCGGAATCCGCCATCGCCATGCCCTTTGCCGAAAAAACAGAGGAAAACAAACTTCCCGGGGCCATACAGAAGGTGTGGGACGGACGGGACGGCGAAAAATACTATCTGATAAACGATGCATACAACTCCTACTTTTACCTCAGCCAGCCCTGTATGAAGCTGGAGCTTTCCGCCGCATTTCCCGGATACACCGGGGCTTCGGAGTTGTATAAAAACTGCAGGATCACCGATGCCGACAATGCGGTCTGTGAGCTGGATCTCCCGGTCATGACCGGACGGGACTCCGCCGATTTTCATTTTTACAGGACAAAGGGGGTTGAATACCTGCAGGCCGATGCCAGCAGGTATATAGAAGAGAAAGCCATTCCCGACCTTACCCGGCAGGACGTACGGATACGGACAGCACAGACTGCGCAATGGTTCCGGTTAGGGAATCAGGCCGCCGGGCAGGAAATCCGGATCCGCCTTCCCGGGCAAAGCGCATATTATGTATATGATAAAAATGACATTTGTGTGGCTTCTTCCCTCTTTACCGACGAAAGGGATACTGTTATCCTTCCCCTGGACGGGAAATTACTTCTCACAGGCCCGGAGGGCAAATCTATTGCTATCACCTGGCTGAAGGCCGCTAAATAAGCTTAATCATCAGAACAACGGTAAATTCGTTTCCGGAACAGGTGCAGTATATTTCCCCCTGCATCTGTTCCATCAGCTTTTTGCATATATACAGCCCCAAACCGCTGCCGCTCACCTTCTCCGCATTCTTGCCCCTGTAAAATTTATTCATCAGAAGCGACAGCTCTTCTTCCGATACCGGGTTCCCGCTGTTACGGATATACAGCTTCAGATGGGAGTCGATCAGAGATGTGTCCACCCGGATATCCGATTCCCCATATTTGCAGGCGTTGCTGATAATATTGGACAGCACCTGTGTAAACCGGATTTCATCCAGATACAGCATGCAGTCAGGTATGCCTTCCGCCCGCACCTTTTCCCGGGGATCCGCGCTGCGAATCAGCCGTTCCAGCTCCCTGCTGTATACCGCTTCCGGGGTGACCGTCAGCTGCTCCATATCCTGCAGCGTAGTGGAAAACAGATTGGTTACCAGTTCTTCTATCTGTTCGGTTTTCCGGTAAATCATCCTGAGCTTTTCTTTCAGCCGCTCTTCTTTTTCCAGTTCCAGCAACAGTTCGGCGGATACCCGGATAGAGGTCACCGGCGTTTTGATATCATGGCTCAGGGAGGCCACCAGCTCCTTTTGGTTCCGGTTTGCCAGATATTCCTTTTCCCTGGCTTCCTTCAGCTGCTCCCGCATCAGGTCAAAGCTTTCCGTAAACGCGCCGAACATATTGTTCTTATTTCTTTCCAGGGCAAAATCCAGATTTCCTCCGGCCACCTCGGCCGCAAAATGCTCCAGCTTCCGGAACGGCCTGAGAATGGTATGATTCAGAAATGCCAGACATCCCCCTGTGCAAAGCGCAAATATAGCGGCAGCCGCCAGGACGCCAAGAGCGGCCCTGTTTCTGTAGGCAAGCAGAAGCTCCCCCGGATTCCGGGAGACAAGAACCTTTCCGATAATCCCGCCTTCCTTTTCCACATCCAGGACCGGATTTCCCATGGAAACGGCTTCCATCACCGAAACCGGAGCATCCTCCCCTGATCGGTAGCGGACGGTTCCGTCCAGCCCCAGCACGCTGAAGGAACCGCCGTAATCCGGAAATTCCCCTTTCTGCAAATCTTCCCAGCAGCGGGCGCTTTCTTGTGCGATACGGTTCAGCAGGATAATATCGTTATCCCAGCCGGCCGGCATCCGGTAAACGCCGGCAGCCCAGAAACAGCCGGCCAGAAAGACCAGGATCGGTAACAGCAGAAACCTTTTTTTCATATTACCGTTCCCCCTCAAATACATAACCCACGCCCCACAGCGTTTTAATCCGCCGGAGAGAATCGGGATCCTTTTCTATTTTCCGGCGCAGATGTCTGATATGTACGGAGAGCGTGCCCTCCTCCACAAAGCTGTCTCCCCATACCTTTTCAAATAATTCTTCTTTCGTGACCACGTTTCCCTGATGCTCCATCAGATAGTGCAGCAGCTTATACTCCATTTCTTTCAGAGCGACAGGTTTTCCTTCCACAAGTACCTGCCTGCGGCCATGATCCAGCACGATAAAAGCCCCTGCCTCCCCCGGCTTCCCGGCAGCCAGGCCGCCGTTCTGTCCCTCCTGCCTGCGCAGAATGGCTTTCACCTTCGCCAGCAGGATATTCAGGCTGTAGGGCTTGGTAATATAATCATCCCCGCCTATGTTGAGCGCCGTCAGGATATCATCATCGCTGGTGCGGGCGCTGATAAACAGAATCGGGATATCCAGGCTCTGCCGCAGCTGCTTGCACAGTTCAAACCCCGACCTGCCGTCAAGATTGATATCCAGAAGCAGGAGAGACACCCGGTTTTCTTCCAGGAATTCCAGGCACGCTTCATAACCGGTCACATAATAGGAGCTGACATCAAACATATTAAAATACTCGCAGGTGGTCTGCGCGATCACTTCTTCATCATCCACAATAAGACAGCTGTAGTCCATCCTTTCTCTTCTTCCCTTTCTGTTGAATTCCTTTTTCTATTGTACCATGTTTTTGCAGGAAACCTTACGTAATTTTATGGATACTGTTCCAAAAGTTTATGTCCGCTGTCTTGAAAGTCGGCAGCCCGTCCTTTACAATAGAATATATCGGAACACTTACCGCTTAATCGGAATCGGCTTTGCCGTTTTCGGAGACTGCCTGCAAAACACAGAAAATACGGATACAGGAATATAACAGGAGGGATTATGAGCGCTGCCGGAGATAACTGCCGAAACAAAGGGATACCCTGTCTATTGACCGTCATACTGTTTGCCGCCGTGCTGCTTCTTTCCGGCTGCGGGGGACAGGCTTTGTCCAAAGATGCTGCTGAAGAAAACCCCACCCTTTCTTCGCATCAGGAAGCGCATACGGAAGAAACAGCAGATGACCGGATGATCCTCTCCTTTATCCATGTGGGCAAAGGGGACGCTTTTCTTTTGTATATCCCCGAGGACGGCTACTATATGTGCGATACCGGGAAGGCGGAGGATTTTCCGCAGATCTCCCGGCTTCTCCGCCAAAAGGAAGTCACCTCCCTGCGCGGTATCTTCCTGTCCCACGGGCACAAGGATCATACGGGAAGCCTGGAAGCCATTCTTGCGGCATATCCCACAGAACGGATCTATCTGTCCGGCAGGGATACCGTAACCTATGAATCCGTGGATGTCCCTGCCCTGGCTGCAGAATATGGGGCTGAAATAGTGGCGCTTGCTGGCGGGGAATCGCTGCAGCTGGGATCCGCCCTGGCGCAGATATGGATCCCTGATAAGGTGTATCAGAAAAAAGATAACAACAATTCCATGGTAATACGCTTTTGCTATGGGGATACTTCATATCTGATGACAGGGGATATGGAGAAAAAGGCAGAGGCAAAGCTGTTGGAAAGCGGCTTCCCCCTGCAGGCTGATGTTCTGAAGCTGGGGCATCACGGAAAAACAGATTCCACCAGCCGGGATTTTCTGGAAAGAGTTCAGCCGGCTTACGGAATTATCACAGGTAATCAGGAGGAAAGCCCCAAATCCATGAACGAAGAAATTGCGGGGCGGCTGAAGGCCTGCCATGTACAGGCTTTTTATTCAGAGGGCGGACTGCTGGCCGTGGATTTTATATCTGACGGGACGCATGTCCGTACAGAAGAAATCCCCGCTTCGTAAGCATCGGAGGGATGCGCGCACATAGCGTTATATTACTGCCGGAACATTCCGCCCTTTGGCGCTACCTTAAAAGCAGGTGAACGCACCGTCAATCACAAAATCCGAACCGGTGGTAAAGGTGCTGGTATCTCCCGCCAGGTACACGCAGATGGACTGCAGCTCTTCCGGGCGTCCCATGCGTCCCATTGGGGCCATGTCATTCCACTGTTCGATCAGGGGCTTCAGGCTGGGGGAATTCAGGGTCAGTTCCGTGCCGATATAACCGGGACTGATGGAATTCACGCGCACACCGCGTTTTGCCCATTCCACGGCAAGTGATTTGGTCAGCTGGATCACTCCCGCCTTGGATGCATTGTAGGCGCACTGCGGCTGGGGAACATTCACAATATGTGCCGACATGGACGCCGTATTGATAATGGAACCGAAGCCCTGCCGGAGCATGACCCTGCCCGCCGCCTGCGCGGTGAGAAACACCCCGGTTAGATTGATGTCAATGACCTTTTTCCATTGTTCAAAGGTCATTTCCTCCGCCGGTATGTTCATACAAATACCCGCATTGCAGAAGGCCGCGTCCAGCCTGCCGAAGGTGCCCACTACCTGTTCCGTCATGGAATGAACCTCTTCCGGTATGGTGACATCTGCCTTAATTGCAAGCATACGGTTCCCATATGCATCTGCCAGCTCATCCGCTGTTTTCTTTGCTTCTGCAATATCCACATCCACAATTGCAATATCCGCTCCTGCCTCCGCAAAAGCGGCGGCAACGCTTTTTCCGATTCCCCTGGCGCCGCCGGTAACAAAAATTTTCTTTCCGTCCAGCCTCATTTTTTCAATAATTCCCATCTTTTCCTTCCTTTCTTTTTGTCATCTGTTTCCGGGTTATATCTGCCTATACCTTCATATTAATCTCCTTTTCCCATTCCTGCAATAAGGAATCCCGGGAAGGATAATTATCCGGTATTTGGGAAGCGGATATGCTATACTTACTCATATAACAAGTACGGCAAACATACAGAAGGGAGGAGCATGCGATGACAAACAGGGAATACATGGATCAGGCGATGTATCTTTTAAAACAGGGCTGCATAAGGCGGGCGGAGGATCTGGATAACCGGTATATAGGCGACGCCGTTACCACAAGCACCAATATATATAATGACTTCGGCAAAGGCTGGATTACCGATTTTTATGACCTTACCAGAGATCAGTATAACAGCTATTCTGCGCGGATGAATGAGGAAGGCGGCAGCCGGGCCTGTTTCGTATCGGATAATATGAGCCTGGAAACCCGGAAATATATGTGCATTTTCCCGTCCTCCATCATTTTGTCGGACAGCATCTCCGCCGGGACTACGGAAGGGGTTGTTTCCACAAACTATGCAATTCCGAAATCCTTTATCCGGGATTTACTCACCGGAAGAGAGCTTATAGAGAATGATGTTTTCACGCTGCTTCCGAAAAGCTTCCAATTACATATGTCCTACGGCGCAGGGCTTCAAGTCACTGCCTTAGGCGGTGTATACGGACCCGGAATGGAGGCGGATTACCTCGGGAAAAACGGGGTATTCGTAGAATCGAAAAGCGTGGATCGGCTGTTAGTCCGTTTCCCCTGGCTTTATGGGGCCAATACGGATGATTATCTGAATATTATTGAAAAATACGCTGCGGAATACAGGAATTACCGGATTTCTATGTATGATTTTCTTATATCGTGCAAAAATGGCTGTGCGGATTTTGAGAAAAAATACAAAACACTGGAAAACGCGCATGCCGGCATGCAGGTACAACTGGAGAAAGCCAAAAGCCGCTTGAAAGCCAGAGGTATCCAGGCCGTGACAGGCTTTGCGTTTACCTTTATCCCTTTGCTGCTGGATATCCCCGCCGAGGTCAAAGCTTCTATGCAGGCCGTACTGGGTATGACTTCCCTTAAGGACGCCCAGGCCGTACTATTCGAAGAACGGCTGAAGCTAAAAGAACTCGGGAGAGAGGATCCCTTCTATATCACATGGCAATGGGAAAAGAAAAGCCCGATAAAAGTGCCGAAAAATAAGAAATAGCCGGGGCTTCCAAAACGGAACCGTTCTTGTGCCGTTTTGTTTTCTTAGAAATTCTTTAGAGATTCAACTGCTATGATACCTCTTGAAGCAACCATCAAGAAAGAGAGGAATCCTACAAATGAAAAAAGAGAAGCAAAAGACCGGAAGGAAAAAACAGATGCTGCTGACGGCTGTTTTGTTATGTGCTATGGTTTTAGGAGCCTGCGGTTCCGCAGCCGACACAGAAGCCGCCTCCACAGCAAACCGGGGAGAGTCAGCGTCCCCTGCTGCCGCTGCCGGAGATACCGCAGAGGCCGGAGATAACGCTTCCGTTCCCGATACCGGGGATGCGGCCCCGGAAACGGCGCCCGCTTCTGAACCCCCCACTGCGGCGCCTGCCTCCCATGAGGAACTGGACGGATCAATCATGGAAATCGATGCCTCCAGCTTTAAAGTCAGCAAAACCTATTATGAGGATTTGGGAGAAGACGGCCTGCTGGCAGTAAGTCCTGCCAATCCGGATCCTGCGGATTCTATTGAAGTCAGATATTCGGAGGAAACTGTTTTTATTATCCGTTCCTCTTCTGACATGGGCATCACCTGCACCGACAGCGAAGCAACCGCTGCCGACCTGGAAGTCGGCAGGAGCATGATAGCCACCGGAACCTGGGACGGTTCTGTTTTCACTGCCAGTGAAATAGTAATTTACCATTTTGATTAATCTTCTTCTTCCATTTCCCAGCCCCGGCAATTTTTGCCGGGGCCTTTATACTCCATCCGGCCAGATGGAGTATTTAATTGGCTGTAAAAATATAATCCAAATTGGATGTTGAAAACCGATTAGATTGCGTTCATACTGAAATTGGTTCGAACCAATTGGAGGAAATATGAAAATTCAGATTGATAAAAAGAAAAAAATACCGCTGTATAAGCAGATTGCGGAACAGATACAGGCACAGATCACCTCCGGCGAAATTCCCGGCGGCTTCCCGTTTCCCTCGGAACGTCAGCTGGCAGATGCGCTGGGCGTCAACCGCACGACTGTACTGAACGCTTACAAGGAACTGAAGGCCGACGGGCTGATGGCTTCCCATGTAGGCCGGGGTACCGTCGCCGTATCGGCGGAAAACGGCCGGCCGGGCAGAACCGGCTATCCGAAGGAACCGATCTGGGAGTATCTGTACAGTGATTATGTGAAAAACCATGATCCTTTTGATGTGAACAAATATCTGGAAATAGCCAACCAAAAGGACGTCATTTCTTTCGCGGCGGGAATTGCCTCTTTTGAAAATCTGCCCGTACAGGCCTTTGAAGGAATCGAAAAGGAAATGCTATCCAGACAAAAGGAACTGCTTGTTTCCCCTGTGGCAGGCTTTTCCTCTCTCCGCAAGGCGATCAGTTCCTACATGCAAAAGCGATCCTGCTTCTGCCAGCCCTCTGAAATCATGGTTTTGTCCGGTTCCCAGCAGGGTATCGATCTCATTGCCAGAGCGTTCCTCAACCCGGGGGATATCGTCCTGCTCGAAGAACCGTCCTTCTTTCCCGCTATACAGAGTTTCCGGGCGGCCGGGGCAAAAATGATGGCGGTTCCCATGGAAGCGGACGGGATGGACATGGATATCCTGGAACAGCTCTTATCCAGGTACCGGCCCAAATTCCTATACACCATGCCCACCTACCATAATCCTTCCGGTATCTGCATGAGCCTGCCCAAGCGGATACGGCTGTTGGAAATGGCCGCCGGATACGGCGTTCCGGTCGTAGAGGACGACCCGTACGGAGAACTCTATTTTGACGGGCAGCCGCTTTCCCCCTTAAAATCCATGGATACAAACGGCTGTGTCCTGTACCTTTCCACCTTCTCCAAAACCATTTCCCCCGGCCTGCGGCTGGGTTGGATCTGCGCCAATAAGAAACTGATACAGAAACTCTGCACCATCCGCCAGCTCATGGATCTGCATACCAATTGTGTCTCGCAGCAGATAGTGGAGCGCTTTCTGACCGGAGGCGGAATGGCGGACTATCTGTCCCTTATCCGCAGGGAATATGAGGAACGAAGAAACATCATGACCGGTGCTTTAAGCAAATACGCACCGCCCGGACTTTCCTGGAATATCCCCTCCGGCGGCTACTACCTGTGGTGCACACTGCCCGATGGCCTTTCCGCAGAGGTTCTTGCTCCCAAAGCGGCGGAAAAAGGCGTTGCCATCCTGCCCGGGATGCCTTCCTATCTGACCGGGCAAAAGGGAGAAAGCCACATCCGGCTGAATTATACGTTTCCTCCGAAAAACAGGATCGCAGAAGGCGTACGGATTTTATGTAATGGCATCCAGGAACTTATACGGATGCAGAAAGAGGAAATGTGGCCTGCAGCCCATGAAATCAACCCTATTTTATAAGGAGCAAGCAAAATGGTATACAAATATGCAAAACGTATGGAAAACATGGAAGCGTCTGAAATCAGGGAATTGCTGAAGCTGACGGAAAAACCGGAGGTAATCTCCTTCGCAGGCGGTCTGCCCGCCCCGGAGCTTTTCCCCATCGAAGAAATCCGGGAGGTAAACAACTATGTCCTGGATCACTGCGGCGGCCAGGCCCTGCAATACTCCACCACGGAAGGCTGGCAGCCTCTGCGGAAATGGATCGCGGAACGCATGAATACCCAGCTGGGCACCTCCTTCTGTGAGGATAACATCATGATAACCCACGGTTCCCAGCAGGCCCTAGATCTCTCCGGAAAAGTATTTCTGGACGAAGGGGATGTGGTGCTGTGCGAAAGCCCTACGTATCTGGCTGCCATCAGTGCCTTCAAGGCCTATGGCTGCGAATTCGTGGAAATAGAAACCGACGGGGAAGGAATGCTCCCGGCAAGCCTGGAAAAAGCGCTGGAGGACTACCCCCGTGCAAAGCTGCTATACATCATCCCCAATTTCCAGAATCCCACAGGACGCACCTGGAGTCTGGAACGCAGAAAGAAGATCGCCGAACTATCCGCCCGATACCAGGTTGTGGTCATCGAAGATAATCCCTATGGCGAACTTCGGTATGAAGGGGATTTTTTACCCTCCGTGAAATCCTTCGACCGGTCCGGAAGCGTCGTATGCACGGGTACCTTCTCTAAAATATTCTGTCCCGGCTACCGGATCGGATGGATTGCGGGGGATGCGGAGGTTATCCGCAACTATGTGCTGGTAAAACAGGGGGCCGATCTGCAATGCAACACCATCGCCCAAATTGTGATTTCCACTTATATGGAGCACTATGACATCGATGCCCATATTTCTAAAATAAGGGAAGTCTACCGGAAGCGGCGTGACGCCGCCATAGATGCCATAAACACCTGCTTCCCTGCGGACACGGTTTATACCCGGCCCGAAGGCGGCCTCTTTCTGTGGGTGGAAGTAAAGGAATCCGTTAACACGGTCAGGCTCCTGGAAAGCTGCCTCGCCCGGAATGTCGCCTTCGTGCCCGGCTATTCCTTTTTTCCGGGCAAAAGCAGGCAGAACACGCTCCGGATTAACTTTTCCAATACCCCGGAAGATAAAATCAGAGAAGGCATTTCCCGTATAGGCCATGTTTTGAAGCAGGCTCCCTTTCAGTAAACGGATACTCCCTGCCTGGCGCCGCCCGGCGAACCGGGCATGGAGTTTACGCAAATAGCTGCCGGAGATATCCATAGCCCTCCTCTTCCAGCTTATCAAACGGGATAAAGCGGACGGCAGCGCTGTTGATACAATAACGCAGCCCGCCCCGTTCCTCCGGGCCGTCTTCAAACACATGCCCCAGATGGCTGTCCCCCGCACGGCTGCGTACCTCCGTGCGCACCATAAAATGGCTGGTATCCTTTTTTTCCTTCAGGACGTCCGGGATGATAGCCCGGGAAAAGCTGGGCCAGCCGCAGCCGGATTCGAACTTATCCTCCGAAGAAAACAGAGGCTCCCCCGTAACCACATCCACATAAATCCCCTTATCAAAATTACCGGCGTATTCATTTGTAAAAGGCCGTTCCGTGGCGTTTTTCTGTGTCACCTCATATTGGATCCCGGTCAGCTTTTCTCTCCGTTCTTTCTCCTCCGGCACCGGATAAACCGCTTCCCGGATGCGGCGGAAAAGGTCATCTTTTTCCCCTTCCTTCTCCCTGATGAACTCCTCCGCCCTGTTTAAATTGATATGGCAGTAACCGCCCGGGTTCTTATCCAGATAATCCTGGTGGTACTCCTCGGCCGGCCAGAACGCCGCCAGGGGAAGCAGTTCCGTCACCACAGGCCGTGTATTTTTCCGCGCCTGCTCCTCCCGTACCTTTTCCGCAATATCCCGGTCCGCTTCCTCCACATAATAAATGCCGGAACGATATTGGTTCCCCCTGTCATTTCCCTGCCTGTCCACGCTGGTGGGATCCACTACATGGAAAAACCCTTCCAGAAGCCGTACTGTAGAGATACAGGTCCTGTCATAATCCACCCTCACCGTTTCTGCATGGCCCGTTTTGCCGCTGCATACCTGCTCATAGGTGGGATTTTCCGTAGCCCCATTGGCATAACCCACAGCCGTATCCAAGACCCCGGGCAGTTTCTTCATATAAGCCTCAAGTCCCCAAAAGCATCCTCCTGCCAAATAAATCGTATGAATCTTATCCGTATTTCCCGACATAAGTATCACAGCTCCTTTCTTATTGGGCCAATCAGGCGTAACACATCCACCTGCCCGGCTTTTTCGGTTACAGGAATAAGGATTCTGTCACCGCCGAATAGTTACTATTTTCTATCATTCTAACCAGATACGGGTAAGCCAAACATTCCATTGAAAAAATACGTTGTATAATGCTATAATAATATAACTGGAACAGGCTGGTTCCTCCTTCTGCAAGCCTGTCTTTTACCGGTATCGCCGTTATTGTTCACGGCCTTTGCCTGCTGCCGTGAACAGTAGCTTATCGGAAGCTGTAATAATGCGGTCCGGCTTCCGTTTCTTTTTCTGCTTTTGGCGCGCAGCGCAGCGCGCAGATTGGTATGGTTATGAAAAAGGTCACACTGCAGGATATTGCCAATTCCCTCGGTATATCACGCACCACTGTCTGGAAGGTATTCAGCGGTCAGAAAGGTGTTTCCGATAGCCTGCGCAGGAAGATTCTTGCAAAAGCGCAGGAACTGGGTTATGAATTCCCGGAATGCGCTTTCCTTCCCCCGTCACCGGAGACTGCCGCGCCTCCGGTTAATATTGCGGTTGCCGTCTGCCGGCCGGAATCTTCTATTTTCTGGATGAATATTATCCACCAGATTGCAAAGGAGCTATCCTTTCATAAGGTCAATCTGATGTATACGTATCTGCCTTCTGCCATTGACAGGGATTATACGCTGCCCGACTCCCTGGTAAACGGAAATACACATGGGATTATTGTCATGAATGTATATAACGAGCAGCTGATCCGCCTTTTGTCAGAGGCTCCCGTTCCCAAGGTTTTTCTGGATACCGCCACATCTGTTCCGCCCTCCTCGCTGAACGGCGATCTGATTCTGATGGAAAACAGCAGCAGCATTTCGGAGATTACGGAGCATCTGCTGAAGCAGGGGCGCACTAAAATCGGCTTTATCGGGGACATCCGTTATGCACAGTCCAATTACGAACGGTACGAGGGGTTCTGCAAAACGCTGGAACGTCACGGTCTTTCGCCCTGTCCTGAGCTGTCCCTCACCGGCTCCATCGGAACCGATACGCATAAAGAAGAAATCGATGCTTTTCTCAATACCCTTCCCTTCATGCCGGACGCTTTTGTCTGTGTGAGCGACTACGTGGCCTGCCTTCTGATGCAGCTTTTGTTAAAACGCGGGCTGCGGATACCGGAGGACGTTGCGGTATCCGGGTTTGACGGAAATATGGAAAGCCCTCTGGCAGAGGAACTGACTACCGTGCAGGTATTCAACCAGGATATCGGGCTTCGGCTTGCCCTGCAGATTTTATACCGCATCGAACATCCCGACACGCGTCCGGAAATTGTCTATATTTCTTCCCAGACTATATTCCGTTCCTCAACAGGCGGCGTATTATAAATCAGTTTATTTTATGATGCATGTCCGTTTCCTGTCATGATACCAACTAAAAGGCCGCTTCCTCGATAGGTTTAGAAAGCCGGGCATTCCTGCCCGGCTTTTTTAGTTCCGCCCTTTTTATATCAATGTGTTTGCCGTACGGCTTCCGATTATAGCTGCGCCTCCTTCAGCAGATAATACAGCGTTGTCACGCCCGCGCCGGTTGCCCCTTTGCTTTCAAAGGCATAGGTGGGAGTCCCGCACCATGCGGTTCCTGCAATGTCCATGTGGATCCAGGGCTTACCTTCACAGAATCTGCGTAGGAAAAGCCCGGCCGTAATCGTCCCGCAGCATCCGCCTCCGATATTTTTGACATCCGCCACATCGCTGTCTATCATTTTTTCATGCTCTTTTCCAAACGGGAGCCGCAGATAACGCTCTGCCGAGCAGGTCTGCGCCCGTTCAAACATATGATAAAACGCATCGTCGTCGGACATGGTTCCTCCGATGGTATTCCCCAGCATCTGCGCCGCAGCGCCTGTCAGGGTGGCGATGTCCAGCACTTTGGTAATGCCTTCCCTGCGGATCCCGTAGCTGATCGCATCCGACAGCACAAGCCGGCCCTCCGCGTCCGTATTGAGCACCTCTATGGTCCTGCCGGAATAACCGGTGATGACATCGCCGGGCAGCAGCGCCGATTGGGAAATCCGGTTTTCACTCAGCGGCAGGCATGCCGTGATATTCACCTTAAGCTTTCTCGCCGCTGCCGCATGAACGGCGGCGGCCACCGCGGCGGCTCCTGCCATATCCCCTTTGATCCCTGCCATGGAGGAGCTTTCTTTTAAACAATAGCCTCCCGTATCACAGGTGATCCCCTTCCCGATGAGTCCATAAATATCGCCGCTTCCCGGAGCGCCCCGGTACCGCAGGATAAGCAGGCAGGGCGGATATTCACTGCTGCCTCCCACGCCATAAAGCGCTTCCAGCCGCAAAGCCCGCAGCTGTCCGTATACCAGCAATTCCGTTTCCACATCGCCGCCGTCCACGTAGTCTGTAATTTTTCTTGCAAAATCCATAGGGCGCAAATGGTTGCCCGGCGTATTCACCATATCCCTGGCAAAAAGGATCCCGTTTAAAAGCTCCCGTCCTTCCTGCAGGCTGTCCGCAAAGCCTTCCCCATTTTCCAGCTGGAAATTACAGTCCGAAGCGGTATCCTTCTCCGTTTTCCTATATGTATAAGAATAGCCGCCCAGACCCAGCCCTAATACCACAGCCGTAACCGCTTTTTTCCCCAGCTTCTTTACAAAAAAACCGGGATCCAGGGAAATCTCCCCGATATGCAATTCCTTACACCGCCGGGAAACAGCGGCCGTTATTTCCTTCACCTGTAAAAGCCCCAGCTCTTCCTCTTTGCCGCAGCCTGCCAGCAGCACGGCCTGGCCGCGCAGCGGCACCAGCATGGTTTCCAGGTATTTTCCTTCAAAAACCTTCTCCAGCCCCATCCTGTAGCTGCGGATATGGGCATCCTTTTCCCATACAAAATCGATGGAATAGGTCTCGTTTTTCTTTTTTACAACCGATATCATTTCCTGCTCCTTTATTGCTTCGCTGCCCCTTTGGCGTCCCCTTGGCTTACAACGGGGTATTGGCTTTCCTGCGCCGCTGTGTTATCTCGAGCATAAGCTCCACGCTCCCCACATGATAGCCGGCGCAGGCGTATATTCCGGCCGGCCCGTCTTCCGCAAGGATCAGCACAGGAAGCTTTTCCTTATCCACCCCCATGCTTTCCGCCGCTTTTTCCCGATCCTCATGCCCGGCGACGTATACGCGGATACCGGGAATGCTGTCCAGCACCTTCTGCAGCGTCCTGTTTTCCAACTCCTCCGGGCTGCGAAGGATCACCGCCAGTCCCGGGCCGCTCTTGTTCCACCGGGGCGCACAGTCCAGCAGCTCATTGAGCACATGCTCCGTCGGTTCTTCTCCCGGGCCGAGGAAGGCCAGGGCCGCCGTCCCGTCCGCCGTCAGGCCGGAGAGCACCGCAGCCTTCCCGTTTTCCTCCTTCAGGGCAAAATCCTGCAGAGGAATACTTCGCAGCGTTCCCCCCTTCCCGTCTTCCGGCCATTCCAGCTTTATGCGTTTCTCTTCCCCCGCTTCCAGGACAAACGTCCTGCGGAAAACGCACTGGCTCCCGTCCGTCCTGCGCCGGACGGTAAGCAGCCTGTAAATGCCTTTTCCCAGATCCAGACGCAGCGAATTTCCTTCCGGCCGGCAGCCTTCATAATCCAGGGTACGAAAACAGGTACCCTCCAGCCTGCCGATTGTCCAGTTGTGATAATATGTCCAGCTGCTGCCGTCATTTGCCGTAAGCACGAGCGCCGGCTGGCTGTTTCCGGCGCCGTTTCCGTTTTCTCCTCCGGTTACCTTCCTGATTTCCCCTCCGGCCTTCCTGCCGGCTTTGTTTCCGACAGCATCCTCAACCTTGTTCTCTGTCCATACCGCTGCTGCAAAGGCATCCCCCGTCCAATATTCCGCTTCCCCGGAAGCACGGTTCAGTCTTGCCGGAATGCCCAGGCTGCGGCATATGGCTGTAAACAGGATTTTCTGCGCTTCGGGGCTTCCATGTCTCAGTTTCAGGCAGCCTACTGGTGTTGCGCAAAGCGATGCATAATCCCGTTCCGGCTCATACCGGATATTCTGCTGTATATATTGCCGGATCCTGACGGGATGTTCCCGGAATTCCCTTTTCTCCGCCTCTGTAAAATAAGCCCGGATATAGCTGCGCCAGGCAGTCAGCTCTTCTCTGCCGATTCTGGGGCACAGAACGTATGGTACATAGATATCCTCCGGCAAGTCCCCTCTTTCGCACAGGAGATGATCTTCCAGTATTTCTTTCTTCAGATCCTTATAGTCCTTCACCGAAAGGGAATGCAGCAGGCGCTTTCTCTCCTCCCTGCCGTCCTGGCTGAGGAATGCGTGAAGTTCTTCAAAATTTTCTCCCGCAAGGCGCAGCATAGAAGCCTCTTCCGGATATTGTGCCGCTATCTCTTCTTTATAATAAGCGGCAAAACGGCGTTCCCTGGATATGGCGGCTTCGGCAGACCGTTGTTCTTTTCTTCGCTTCTGCTCCTCCGTCTGTATGCCGGGATGCATGGGATATTCCTGCGGAGGTATCCATTCTTCCTGTTCCCATATATCCGGCACCCAATCGGATTCCGCAGCCGAAAGCTTCGGTGTCAGCCTGATTTCCGTTTCCTCCGGCAGGGCCGCCAGGGTTTCCGCAAACCGGCCGTCCTTCCACGCCCGCACGCTGACCGTTCCCCTTCCAACCGTGATTTCAACCCTTCCCTGTCCGTCGGCGGTGAGTACGGCGGCAGGGTAATATTCGGCCATATTCAGGATTTCCACCGCCACGCCCGCATATCCGCAGGGCCGCCCCTGCTCATCCGTAACCGTGATCCCAAGGCGGCACGTTCCGGCATACGCCGGCGTATTGTTGTAATATACCACCGCTCCGTCCTTATACAGGAACTCGCCGCGTTCGACGTCCCCGTTCTGCCGCGGCCGTATGCTCCATTCCCGGCTTTCCTGCGCCGTCCCGGCGGAAAAATCACTGAAGGCCCGGCTGTGAATCAGTATGGCCCGGCTGGCGGGTTCGGCAAACCATCCTTTATTGAGCACCTCCTCCGGTTCACAGGCGCCCAGAAAATACCATGTGCCGCGGATATACACCTCCACCCAGGCATGATTATCGTCACAGTGCGCCCAGCGGGGCGTATAGATCTGCCTGGCCGGGATGCCTGCGCTCCGGTAAGCCGTAACCGCAAACACCGATTCTTCCCCGCAGCGGCCCTTCCCGGAACGGTACACCGTCAGAGGGGAAGCCGTTCGTTCGTCGGTCGCCTCATATGCCGCATGTTCCGCACACCAGTAGTTTATTTCCTTTACCGCCTCCGCCGGATCCAGGCCGTCGATCCTGTCCCGGATCCGAGAATAGAAAAAGGCCCTGCAGTCACTGATACCCTCGTTATTAACCCGGTAAGACAGAACATAGTCCGCAAAAATATCCTCCGGCAGCTCCCTGCACCATTTCACATGTTCCCGCAGCCACAGGGCATGGCGCACAAAACCGAGAAAGGTGGAAAAATCATATTCTCCGGCATCCCGCACCGGCATGGTGCCATAGAGGAACTTCATACAGACCGCCTCATCGCCGGTACAGCCGGAAAGCCCGTTTTCGATCTCCTCCCGAAGGGGGGCGTAAAAGTCTTCTCTCTCTGCATATTTCTTCAGGGCATATTCCTGAAAGCGCGCTGATACCATTCCTTACTTCCGCCTTTCTTCCGCCAGTCTGTCCATTTTCCCGCGGATGAAGCCTGTCAGCACACCGGCGGAGTCACATTTATATTCCCAATACATGATTCCGTACAAGCCTTTTTCCCGGCAATAAGTTATTTTTTCCGTGATGGATACCGGATCTTCATAGCTGATGAAGGTTTTCCCGTCAAACAGGTAGGGAGCCTTTGCTTCTTCATCCCAATAGCGGCAGTACCCGTTTTTTCCGATATAGGATGCTGTCAGTTCCCCATAGTCCGGCCCGTAACCTCCCACGGTGAGGGCTTCCTGTCCCAGCCCGGTGCCGCCGCCCTTCACATCTTCCCATTTCCTGGAGTAAAAAGGGATGCCCAGCACGATTTTCTCTGCGGGAACCCCCGCTTCCATAAAAAGCCTTACCGCTTTATCCGCACAGGCGTCGGACAGGTTCCTTCTGCCGAAAAAGAGAGCCGCATGGTGACCGGTCACCTTCTGGAAACCGCCCTGCAGGTCATAGGCCATCAGCTGGACATAATCCAGATACCGGATCGCTTCCTTCATATTCGTCTGCGCCGTAAAATACGTGTCCCCTCCGGCCGCGATGGTGAGCATATACCCGTTTCCCGCACGGTCCAGCTTTTCCCTGACCGCCCGGAGAAGCCGTGTAAAGTTCTCCTTGTCCTCCGGATCCGAACCGATGCCCGCCAGAGAGGTACCCGGGTATTCCCAGTCAATGTCAATGCCGTCCAGCCCGTATTCCTGAACGAGTTCCGCGGCGCTGCGCGCCATGTTATCCCTTCCTTCCCCGGTGCGGGACGCCTGGGAAAACCCATCGGCTCCCCAGCCGCCAACGGAAAGCAGGATCTTTATGCCGGGATGAATCCCGCGGATTCTTTCCAGCGCTTCCTTCGCGCCGGTTTCCTCCCACACCATGCGGGAATCCTTCACCTGTCCAAACGCGATATTGATCACATCCAGGCTGCGGATATCCGCATTCCGCATCCCTGCCAGATCCCTGGTGCCTACATATCCTATTATCTTATTCATCAGCTCTCTGCTCCTTCTTCCCTTTGCAGTGCATATACTCTGGCTATCGGTGCCGTTTTTTCCTGTGCAGGAGGCATGGCAACAAGAAGGCCTCCCTGCTTTGCGGTAAAGGAGACCTCTTTCCCGGAATCCGGCAGGGTCACCCTCCCCACTTCCCCGTCCCAGGGAATCCATACCTCCTCCGGGACCGGGGAATCCTCCTCCGGGAACAGCTCCAGCGCATAGACCGTTCCGTTCTTTTGGGTAAAGGCAATATTCCCCTTCTTATAGGGAGCGCATACCCGTGTGCCGTAAATGGCATCGCCGTATACCTTCAGCCATTTCCCCATACCCTTCAGGGATTCCGCCGCCCCTGCGGGCAGTCTGCCGTCAGGCTGCGGGCCTACGTTAATGGCGAGGTTTCCGCCCTTAGCCACGATGTCAATGAGCAGCAGCAGCAGCTCCCTGGGCTTTTTATAGGTATCCTCATAGGCAAAGGAAAAGGAGGTTCCCAGCGTAATGCAGCTTTCCCACGGCACGCCGAGAGGCCGATCCGGCACGCACTGCTCCGGTGTAACATAATTTTCATACGGCCCGCCCACCGTCCTGTCCGCACAAAGCATTCCCGGCTGCCAACCGCGTATTTCCTCTATCACCTCGCCCAGGCGTATATCCTGGCCGGACTGCGGGCATACCCATCCCGCGTCAAACCACATGATATCCAGCTTTCCGTACCGGCCGGCCAGCTCTTTGATCTGGTTCTGCGTAAACGTCACGAACCGCTCCCACTCCTCCGGGTATGCAGACGGATCATAGGAAGGGCCGCGCCACATATATTCTCCCCTGGCGCAGCCTTTTTTCCAGTAGCTGTCCGCATGCCAGTCGGCTTTGGAAAAATAGGCGCCGATCCCGATCCCTCTTTTACGGAAGGCTTCGAATAAATGCCCGCAGATATCCGCATATTTGTGGGTATGGAAAGGACAGTCCTCCGCGGTAATCCGGTAATCGGAATACCGGCTGTCCCACATGCAGAAGCCGTCGTGATGCTTGGTGGTGAACAGCAGATAGCGGATTCCTGCCTCCGCCGCCGTATCCGCCCATTTCTCAGGTTCAAACCGGATGGGATTGAAGGTCTTGTTTAAACCGAAGTACTGTTCTTTAAACTCTTCCCCGCTCGCCTCCCAGTCCACACCTTTTCTCGCCCATTCCGCGTCGGCATCCGATAAGGCCCAGGACTCCACAAGCCCCAGCTGGGAATAAGGCCCCCAGTGCATCATCAGCGCCAGCTTCTGATCCTGAAACCACTCCAGCTTCTGCCGCACCTTCGGGTCCTCCGGCCACACATAGGCATCTGCGGCGCTGTAATTATGTACACCCTCCTGCACCGTTTCTTCCTGCTTTTCCTTCTCAGTCATTGTTCGTTACCGCCTCTCCATGTCCCAGATTATAGGTTATTTTTCCTTCCAGCTCCACCTTCAGCACGGTTGCAAAGGGATGCAGCTGCATATGCTGCGCCCCTATCCACAGGGTTCCGGGAATCCCGCTCCAGGGCAGGGCGCCGGTATAGCGAAAGGACAGCTCTTCCCCACTGTGCAGCACCGTCACCCGCTTTACCGGTGTTTTCAGTCCCTTTACGCACACGGTTTCCAGGGGTTTGTCATACACGATTAAATACAGCGTTTCCTGATCCCCGGAAATCGTGCTTCCTCCCAGGAACTGATGATAGCTCAGGCCCTTCCCGGTTCCGTACACCGCTTCTTCATGATCATGGATCCAGCTTCCCAGATCCAGCAATACTTTTTCCTGGCGCTCATCCAGCGTCCCGTCCTCTTTGGGGCCTACGTCCAGCAGGAGCCTGCCTCCCAGCGTGATGCAGTCGCAGAACATACGGATGATCTGACCGCTCGTTTTATAGGCATTGTCGCTGGGACGGTATCCCCAGGAATCATTTATGGTGGTACAGAATTCCCATTCCCCTTCCGGCCCGTAAATAGGGATTCCCTGTTCGGGCGTCTCATAATCCCCATAGCCCTGCATCCGTGAGTTTAAGACCACGTTGGGATTCAGGGAATGAAGATATTCCCGGAACCGGGGCATCCGCCACTGTGCGGCGCTGCGTTCCCAGTCACCGTCAAACCACAAAAGATCCACGGTCTGATAACCCGTCATGAGTTCTTCCAGCTGCCGGTCGTTAAACCGCAGGAATTCTTCCCAGGCATCCGGATCCTCTTCCCCTCCCGCGGGGGATCCGTAAATATCCTTCCGGCAGTCCTCCTTTTTCATCCCTTCCGGATATACGCTCCGGTAGCGGGGATCCGACCAGTCGATCAGGGAAAAATAAATTCCTGTTTTCAGCCCCGCCGCATGCATGGCATCGCTGTATTCCCGGATCAGATCTCTTCCCGCCGGCGTTTTCTTCACCACGCTTAAATCACTGTACCGGGTGTCAAAAAGAGCCATCCCGTCGTGGTGCTTTGCGGTCATCACCACATATTGCGCCCCCGCCTTCACAAAAAGCGCCGCCCACGCGGCGGGATCGTATTGGGAAGCGGTAAAGCCTTCGCATTGCTTCATGTAATCCTCATAGGAAATATTTCCGTTATGAAAGGACCAGGACTCCGATACGTCTCCCACGGCATAGATTCCGTAATGGATAAAAATCCCCAGCCTGGCCTTTTTGAACCATTCCTGCATCATATTCTGTTTCCTCCGGTTTTTTCTTGCTGACCGGAAAAGGACATATTACTTTTTTACGGTAATATGCCTTTTCTCCCTGCCGCCTTTGCAGGCTCTCCTTTATTCCGCTACCTTTTCAACCCCGCGGACCTCCATCCAGTCCTCCAGGCCAAGTGCATAAAGGCCGTCAATATAATTCTGCCACTGGGTATCATCGTCAATGTCCAGCTCGCCGGATACAAACATGGCCTGCTGCTGGTTGAAATAATCGTTGATTGCGGTGGCAATATCCGAATACCGGTCGATTTTGTCGAGGGGGATCCAGAAGGAAGGAACGGTTTCTTTGGTCAGGTACGGCTCGTAGGCTTCTTCCAGCGCCTTCTTTTCATCATACAGCGGGTTTGCTTCGATGTATTTGAAGCCGGAGGGCATATATTTGGGAAGGGACTGCGGCCACAGGTTGCCCCAGCTCAGTTTTTCCTGTTCTTCCTCGCTGAGCGTCTTGGTATCGATGGCATGGTAGCCGTCCTCTTCTTTAAATACGACGGTTCCCACAGGGCCGCGGTTGCAGCCGATGCCGTTTTCCAATTCAAACGCGTTGTCGAACCAGCGGCAGATTACCTCGGGATTCTTGGCATTATCGGTGATTACGGCCTGGGTCCGGTATACGGAAAAGCCGTTGGTGTCTCTCATCCAGCTTCCGCCCTTGTCGGTATTCAGCACGGGCAGGACGTCAAACTCCCCTTTTTCCGTCGTCGCCTGGATCCCGGAAAACTCGCTGCTACCGTAGGCGATGGACACACCATACAGGTCCCGGTTCCCTTTTCCTTCCCAGGTGGCGCTGTCCTGTGTGAAAATTTCCAGATCGATAAGCCCCTGTTCATACATGCTGTTGAGCCAGCTTAACAGCTCCCGGTAGGTACTGCTGGCACCGGCGTATACCACTTCGGAGTTTACAATCCCTTCGCCGTATTTATTCATGGGAAGACCGAACCAGCCTGCCATAGCTTCGATATGTTTATTATTCGGGTCTGTGGAAAACGGGATCTCATCATTCGGATCCCCGTTTCCGTTGGCATCCTGTTCCTTGAAGGCTTTCAGCACCGCCTCGAATTCCTCTGTGGTTTCAGGCATATCCATCCCCACGTTTTCAAGCCATCTGCTGTTGATATACGGCGCATAGCCCACCGTTGTATCGTCACATACATAAGGAATGGTATAAATATGCCCGTCAGGGGCCGTCATTTCCTCCCGCACGCCGGGAAGCTCCAGTATCTCCGTAATCTTAGGGCAGTACGCGGCAAAATAGTCCTCCAGCGGAACGAATACGCCCTGGTTTACACCGTAGGTCAGGATCATGCTGTCATTCAGCGTCCAGCCGCCTATCACATCGGCGTAATCCCCGGAATTCAAGTCCAGGTTCAGCCGTTCCGTCGCCGTTTCATACGGGAAAATACGCATCTCCACATCGACGTTCGTCTGCTTCTTAAACTCATCCAGCATATAAAATTCCCCGCTTTCGCTGGAATCATCGCAGAATATGGAAAAGCTGTAGGTCCCTTCGTCTACAAGGGGCAGGCCTTCTTTGTACAGCACCCCGTTCACTTTTCCGCTTTCATCCACCTCTGCGCTTTGTACACTTCCCCCGTCCGGGGCAACCGCTTCCGCCCCTGTGGTATCGCTGCCGCCGCAGCCCGCCAGGGAACCCGCACACATCGCCGCTGCCAGCAGCAGTGCAACCGTTTTCTTTTTCATCCTCTTTCCTCCTGTTTTTTCTATATTTATCGGCACAGCACCGGTAAATACTCTTTTTCCGATTACCCCTTCAGGGAACCGATCATGACGCCCTTTACAAAATGCTTCTGGATAAACGGGTAAAGGAGCAGGACCGGAATACTGCTGATGATGATCAGTGAATATTTCATCACATCGATCAGCTGCTGTTTTTCCCGGAGCGCCGCTCTGGCGGCTTCCGTGGTGGCTGTCTGGGACAGCGCCGTTTCATTGGTGATCAGGATATTGCGCAGCACCAGCTGCAGCGGATATTTTTCCGAATCGGATATGTACACCAGGGCGGAAAAATAAGAGTTCCAGTGCCCAACCCCGTAATACAGCACCAGGATAGCCGTGATCGCCGCGGACAGCGGAAGTGCGATCCGGAAGAAAAACTGCCCCTGCGTACATCCGTCAATCTCCGCCGCTTCGTACAGCTCCTCCGATATATTGGACTTAAAAAAGGTTCTGGCAACGATCATGTTGTAAACGCTCAGGCAGCCCGGAAGGATCAGCGCCCACATCGTGTTGAGCATATGCAGGTTACGGATAACCAGATAGGTAGGAATCAGCCCTCCGCCGAAAAACATCGTAACCATATAAAAGAGCGTGACGGCTTTCTTTCCCCCGAACCGGTCCCGGGAAAGCGCATAGGCCGTGGGCAGGGTGACGATCAGGTTAATGCATACGCCGCATACCGTATATATGAGGGAATTCAGAAAGCCCTTCATAACGGCACTGTTTTTAAATACCTCCGCGTAGCCCTTGAGCGTGAACCCGATAGGCTTGTACAACACCTTCCCCCCGGATACGGCGGCAGGATCACTGATAGAGGAAATGATAACCCAATACAGGGGATATGCCACCACGAGCAGGATTACCGTCAGCAGGATAAATACGACCGCATCGAAGATCACGTCCTCCCGGCAGCGTTTCATTTTTTTCTTTGTACCGTTTTTATTGTTTGTCAAATTCATCGTCATCCTCCTACCACAAGCTGTTGCCGGAAAGCTTGTCTGCGGTTTTGTTTACAATCAGCAGCATCACCAGGTTTACCAAAGTATTGAAAAGTCCGATCGCCGTGGAATAAGACATATCATTATTGATCAGACCCACTTTATAGACATAGGTGGATATAATTTCCGAAACATTAAGGTTCAGGTTGTTCTGCAGAAGATACGCTTTTTCGAAGCCGATGGAAAGGATGCTTCCGCAGTTCATAATCAGCAGGATCGTTGCCGTGGGCAGGATAGACGGGAGATCAATATGACGGATGAGCTGGAATTTGGTCGCGCCGTCACATTTTGCCGCTTCATGCAGCTCCGGGCTGATACCGGACAGCGCCGCAAAATAAATGACGGAGCTCCAGCCCATTCCCTGCCAGATGCCGGTCCAGACATAAATATGGCGCCAGTACTCTTTTTTAGCCATGAAATTGACCGGATCGCCTCCGAAAAACTGCACAACGTTATTAATAACCCCGACCGAGGGAGAAAGGAACAGAATGATCATACCGCACATAACCACCGTAGATATGAAGTTCGGCGCATAGGTAACTGTCTGGATGATTTTCCGGTATCTCTTGTGCCGGAAGGAATTCAGCAGCAGGGCCAGAATGATGGGAATCGGAAAGGATACCACCAGTCCGTACAGACTCAGTATCAAGGTATTCTTAATCGTGGACACAAAATACGGGGATTCAAAGAAGCGCTGGAAATAATAAAGCCCCACCCAGGGGCTTCCCCATATCCCCGCTTTGGCATTGTATCTGCGGAATGCCAGCTGGACGCCGTACATGGGTATGTAACTGAATATAAATGTCAGTACGACGCCCGGCACACAAAACAGCCAGAGGGATATATCCCTTCGCAGCGCCCTCATTGTGGAACCTTTCTTTCTTACCTTTTTCGTTTTCATACATTCTCCCTTCTGAAAATACTTTCGCAGCCCTTTGCCGTATGCGATACCGCTATATTTTTTACATCCGGCAGCACTTTTTCCAAATATTTGTGAACATTAATGAACATTTTTTCCTCAAAATGCGATTATACATTATGAACAACCGTGGGCTTTAATTACCTGTTTGTCATGCATTTTTATTAATAAAATAATATGTTTTTACACCGCATCTGTCAACAATTCTGCCAATAGTTTTCCATTTTTTCCCTTTTAAATAAACTATCTTTTCTTTTTAGTGTATTTTTTTGTTCACTTTTACCATTAAAAATATTATATTTATGTTCATTTTATTACCTTGTATTGCAACTATTTTCTTCAGATGTTATAATCGGAATGCTGCATAAAACTATTTTTTTCTGTGTTGCACGTTCACAAGCTGTTACTTTGACTACGTGCAGAAAAGAGGTCGGTTATGGACAATATAAGAATCCCGGTTCCTTCGGTTGGTTTCCACCCTCCCGTCTACCTGTGCAGACGGGCCGTGCTCCCCTTTGAACCGGACGGGAGGCTGGACAAGCCCTTCTGGGAAAAGGCGGAATTTACGGAGGCTTTTACGGATATTGAAGGGGCACATATGCCTCTTCCCCGTTTTGTAACCCGCGCCAAAATCATGTGGGATGATGAAAACCTGTATGTCGGCGCACAGCTTGACGGGAATGAAATATGGGGGAATGTCACCCGGAGGGATGATGTGATTTTCCGGGATAATGATTTTGAGATTTTTATCGATCCGGATTCGGATACCCGGCAGTATTATGAATTTGAAATGAACGTTCTGAACACGGTATGGGATCTGTTCCTCCCCTGCGCCTACCGGGACGGGGGAAATGCGGTAGTCGGTTATGATATCCATGGCCTGCGTTCGGCCGTATCCGTCTGCGGGGAGATCAACACCCCTTCCCCGCTAAACAAAAGCTGGTCCGTGGAGGTGGCCATCCCCTTCGCGGCCATAACGGAATGTCTGCCCGATAAACGGCCTCCCAAAGCCGGCGAATATTACCGGATGAATTTTTCCAGGGTCCAGTGGAAGGTATCGGAAACGGATGGCTGTTACCGGAAGCTGACGGATCCGGAAGGGAATCCGCTGCCGGAGGACAACTGGGTCTGGTCCCCCACCGGCGTCATTAACATCCATTATCCAGAACTGTGGGGGTTTGTCTTTTTTACGGAGGAAGGCAGACAGGACGGAAGCTTCCGGATACCGGAGGATGAACGGCGCAAATGGGAACTGCGCAAGCTTTATTACGCCCAGAATATCCATATGGATACGTACGGCACCTGGTGCACCAGCCTGGATATCCTGCGGGATATTCTCCGGGAATCTTCCCCCTGCGAAGAAAACCGCAGCCTCAGGCCCCTGGACTATACGCTGGAAACCACTTCCCATACTTATGAAATATCCTGCCCTTCTACGGAGGAAGGGAAACGTATCCTTCTGCTTTCCGACGGACGGATCATGACGGAGAAACCAGACATAACGCCATCCTGTCTGCCCGTTTTATGAGACGCAAAATACCGTCCAATGCCCTGTTAAGCCTGCGTCAAGTCCTTATAATCCTTCGGCGCCAGCCCGGTGTGTTTTTTAAAGAAGTGCGAAAAATAGGTTACATTTTCAAACCCAAGAAGCTCTGCGATTTCATATATTTTCATATCCGTATGGGCCAGATATTCCATGGCCTTACGCAGCTTTTTTTCATGGATGGTATGGATTATCGTATTCCCCGTCTCTTCCCGGAATATCCGGCTCAGGTAGCTGGCATTCACGCCGATCCTGCCGGCGATATCCGCCACGGAAAGGCTTTCCGGGTAATGGGCGTCGATATACCTTAAACAGGCGTCTATGAGGAATTCCCGCCCCTGGGCGGCGCCCTTCATGGCCTGCGCAGCGTTCGTCAGCAGGCTTTCCATCAGCAGACTGTACTCCTCCAGATAGACACAGCTGTAAATCTGATGAGCGATTCCTCCCGGCCTGCCCTGTCTGCTGCGATCCTCCGTATCCCCCGCCGTCAGCAGCTTCCGGCACCGTTCCTGAAGGGACATCCCGGAACTTCGGATGGCGGCGGCGGTACAGCCAAATGCCTTCTGCCGCTCCAGCAGCCCGTGAAATGCCCGGACGGCATTTTCCGCATCTGCCTTTTCCACCGCGGCACAGATCTCTTCCATCCATTTATCTTCCTCCGGCAGACGCCGTTCCTCCTGCTCCGCCCCTTCCCTGTAAAAATGCAGTTTGCCGGCTCCGTCCGGGAACCGGTAGTCCAGGGCGGACGCCGCCTCTTCGTACAGGCGCTTCAAATCCCCCGCCCGTCTGCCTATGCCGCTGATTCCCACGCACACGGAAAGCTGCAGAAAATTATCCATCATCTCAAGGATTTGTCCGCATTTCGTGCCCATACGGGTTTCATACCCTTCCTGTACCCCGCCCAGCAGCACGCACAGCATATCTCTCTGAACGAAAAGCATTTTTTCCATATGCTCCTCAAATGCTATAGAAAAAAAGTCATTCAGGCTTTTATGGATACGGCTGCGCGTATCGCCGTCTGTTTCCGGGCCGAGGCGGAAACGGAATAAAAGCACCAGGTAATTTTCAAGCCGGAGGGGCAGCGTCCGGTATCTTAGCTCCAGCTCCTCTTCATCGTAAAGGCTTCCGTCCAGGACGGCCCGCAGGAAATTCTCCACAGCCTCTTCCCTTCCGTCTTTCCCCTCCGCCCTTTTCTCCTTTTCCAGCTGGCTGCAGCACCTGGAAACGGCCGATTCCAGACCGTCCAGCGCTCCAGTTTTCGTCACATAATCCGCCGCACCGTATTTCACAGCCGCCTGGGCGTAAGAAAAATCCGCATAGGCGGTCAGAATAATTACCTGCACCGGCAGCTCATGCTCCTTCACATATCGGGTAAGCGCAATCCCGTCCGCACCGGGCATACGGATATCCGTCACAAGGATATCCGGCGCTTCCTCCTCCAGATGCTCCAATACCTCCATCCCGTTGGACGCCACAAAAACCACTTCACATTCCAGACGCTTCCAGTCAATCAGCGTCTGCAGTGCTTTTCTCATGATCGGTTCGTCATCTGCCAGCATTACCCTGTACATGGCGCTCTCCCTTTCCGCTTACCTTTATCCGTCCTTCTTCTTCCCGCTTGCCCGGATTATCCGGATTTCCCGAAGCCCCTGCACACCCGGAATCTTCCGCCTTCCCTGAAGCTCCTGCATTCTCCGGTATCCGGATCCGCACCGTGGATCCCCTGCCGGGAGAAGAAAAGACGGTTACGCCGTAGGCCTCCCCGTACATGAGCTGAATCATATGGTGTACATTACTCAGTCCCACATGGTTATGGGCATTGTCCTTTGCCGCCTCCCCGTCCATACCGAACCCGACGCCGTCGTCCACGGTATCGATACAGATGCAGCCCTCCTGCCGGTAAACCTTCACTTGTACGAAGCCGTTGCCCACCTTCGGCTCCAGCCCGTGCACCACCGCATTTTCCACAAGAAGCTGGATACACAGCTTGGGAATATACTGCTCCTTCAGCTTATCTTCGGATACCGTAATCTCGTAGGACAGCCTTTCCCCGAAACGGTAGCTTTGCAGATACAGATAATATTCCACATAGGAAAGCTCCTGCCCCAGCGTCACCTTTTCTTCCCCGCTACGGTATATCTTGGCCTGGATCAGCTTGCTGAAGGTGGATATCATGCGGAACAGTTCTTCATTGCCGTCCATTTTGGCCTGCAGGGACAGGGTATTGAGAACGTTAAACATAAAATGGGGATTCATCTGTGTCTGCAGGAATTTCAGTTCCATTTCCTTGATGGAAATCTGCTTTTCGTATACTTCCTTGATCAGATTGTTCACATAAGCTGTCATTTCGTTGAATACTTTGCTGATTTCATGGAATTCCCGGCTGTCATAGGAAGGAAGCTTGGTTTCGAACTCTCCTTCCCGCACTGCCTGGAGCTTGTGTGTAATCTCCTCGATGGGCCTGGTCAGACGGTAGATCAGAACCAGCAGAAACAAGCAGCCGCAGCCGGTTACCACCGCGATAAGCAGCACGTAAATACGGACGGAGGAATACATCAGCCGCATGGCGTGGTTTTCCGGGATCCCCAGAAACACCTGTAATTCCATGGGCAGAAGCTTTCTGTAAACCCGGTAATCCTTTCCCCCCACATCCATACGGAAAGGTTCATAACGGTACTCCTCAAACGTTTCCCGTTTTGTACCTGCCGTATTCCAGAAGGCTTCCTGGTTCCCGCCGTCCAGAAGCTTTTCCTTCCTGTCGCAGAGCACCCAAAAGGAGCCGGGATAGCTTTCCGCCAGTTCTTCCATCCGTTTGTCCAGAGCCTCCTTGTTCAGCTTGAAAAGGACGGTGCCCGTTTTATCCATAAGGCTGTTATATAAGGGAAAAGCCAGATACAAAAAGCCCTCCTTTTCCTGGTAGGAGTATCCGGCGCCTTCCTCTGCCTCCTCCTTCTCATAGGCCAGGCAGACCTCCCGGAACACCTTCGCCCCCGCTTCTTTTTCCGAGGTCGGCATCGCATAATAACCGGTGCTGACAAAATCACCCTGCCGGCCGAACAGGCTGGCTTCAAGCACCAACGGCGTCTGTACATTTCCCAGGTTATCCGGGCTGCTGATATCCACCGCACGGGAAAAAGCGGCTTCCAGCGCTTTGCATTCCTCCCCAGTGAGCCTGCCGTGCCTGCTCTTATCCATAACCTCCATTACGGTTTCCGAGTCCCGAAGCGCATAGATCACCTGTTCCAGATACGAAAGTCCGGAATCCATACTGTCCGCCGTGGTGGTCAGGAAAAAATCCATGTCATGGTGTATGTAGTCGCTGACGATGAAAAACACGGAAAACACAAAGATGCCCCCGCACAGAAGCAGCGCGCCCAGCATGATTCCCATATTTACCGTTATCATTTTCCCACGTATGGAATACCGTTTTCTCTTCTTCCCTCTCATCGCTTCCCCGCCTTTTATATCCTGCCGTTTCCGTCAGAACCATTATACCCTTCCGGGAGCCTGAAGTCACGCCCTATACTTTGCAGCGGGCGCACTCAGCCCTTCACGGCGCCGGCCGTCAGCGATTTGACAAAGGTTTCGGACAAGAGGCAGAAAATCAGGATGGTAGGCACGACGGAGACAATAATAGCGGAAAACATTCCGTTCAGATTCTTGGAATAGGCCGTTGTGAACTGGCCCAGCAGCGCCGGAATCGTCATTTTTTCCTTACTCTTGAGCAGAATGGAGGCGAAATAAAACTCATTCCAGTTATTCAGGAATACCATGATAGCGGCAGTGGAAAGCCCCGGCCTGGCAATCGGTACTATGATCCGGAAGAAGGAAGCGCAGTAGCCGCAGCCGTCAATCCTGGCGGCTTCCTCCATTTCTCTTGGAATTGTAAGGAAATAACTGCGGATAATGAAAAAGGTTACCGCTATCCCAAGACCGGAATAGATGAAAATAAGCCCGCCCCTCGTATCCTTCAGCCCCAGATCGCCCAGCAGCCTGTATATAGGAAAGCTGATGGAAATGGACGGGATAAAAAGAGTGGTGGTAAACATCAGGGTAACAAGCCCCTTCAGCTTAAATTCCATCCGCGCCGACACATAGGCGGACATCGCTACCACCAATACGCTGATAAACGTGGATAGGACCGTAATAAAAATGCTGTTTCCAAAATAAGTCTGTATGCCCAGCTTTGTAAAAATAGTGATATACCCGTCAAATACCCATTCCGTAGGCAGCGCAAGCCCGCCCGGGTTCTTCTTGAAGGAGGACAGAAACACCCAGAGGATGGGGTAAATCGAGATAAACAGGACAGCCGCCATAATAAGGCCGCGTCCTGCGCTTGTCAGAAGATGGAATGCGCTGCGTTTTTCAGATGATTTATGATTCATACCGGTTCCTTTCTGTTCTGCATGTCGGCGCGCCCTTACCCGGCCCGCCCGCTTTTTCCTTAATCCACATAATCCGTACGGAAAGCCCTGTTAATCAGGCCTACCAGAAGCAGACCCAGCAGGAACTGGATCACCCCTGCCGTATTGCCTCGGGCAAAATTCAGCTTCGTGCTTCCCAGTGCGGTCTTGTAGACATAATAGCTCAGGCTGTAGGTGGCATTATCCGGCCCGCCGCCTGTAATCAGGGCGATTTCATTATACAGAAGAAGGCCATAATTGGCCGCCATCACGGATACCGTGCCGAGCATGGGACGCAGAAGGGGCAGGATGATTTTCCGGTCTATCTGCCCTGCATCGGCCCCATCCACCCGGGCTGCCTCCAGCAGGCTGGCGTCGATGCTGAAAATCTGTGTCAGCAGAAGCAGGCAGGAGGAACCGCCGAAGAGGATAAAGGAAAAGGTCACCCCCCAAAAAGCATAGGTCTCATTTGCCAGCACACTGATATCACTGCCGGGCCATATCCGGTTGCACAGCTCCGTTACAATCCCTCTTGAAGGACTGTACAGATTCAAAAAGATCAGGCCGATAGCCGCCGTGGAGATGATGTTGGGAATGATGAAGGTATTTCTGGTAAATTTCCAGCCCAGGGGCTTTTTAGCCAGTATCAGGGCCACAAGCAGCGTAAACGGGATTTGTACCAGCATGGTAAGGGCAACCCATTTCAGGGAATTCACCAGTGCCGTCTGAAAGTTCCTGTCTGCGGTAAACAGCCTGATATAATTGTCAAACAGACTGTCCCAGCCCAGGAATTCCGGCTTGAGGAAATTCTTGTAATTCCATTTGCAAAAGGAAGTCACAAAAATATTCACAAGAGGCCAGGCATAAATAATACCGAACAACAAAATCCCGGGCAGCAGAAACGCCAGGATAAACCCATTCTTTTTATTCAAGAATTTCTTATCTTTTCTCATACAAAATCCTCTTTTCCCCTACCGTTGTGTTCCCAGCCGAAGAAGGCCGGATGGGTACACATATGGAAAGAGGCCATCCCGGAGACAGCCTCTTGTATCCTTCTTTCCGTCCGTACTGCCGGCCGCCTTTATTCCGCCGCTTCCAGGAACGCGTCCAGTTCTTCCACAGCATCTTCCACGGTCTTGCTTCCATCCTTAAGGCCCGCATATTTGGCCTGGATCTCGCCTTCCGCATCCCCGAAGTTGTTGCCAAGCCCCAGCGCCTGGTAATCCGCACTCTGGCACAGCCTGCACGCTTCTACCAGAAGCTTTGCCTCCGGCGCTTCCACTGAATCCGCCAGCGCCTCATAATCCACCGCCGTGCTTGGCGCCATGCCGATTCCGTTTTCGATAATACGGGCTGCCACCTCCGGGCTGGTCATATACTTAATAAATTCCACCGCTGCGGCCGTCTGTGCCTCATCCAGCTTTGCGGATACGACATAACCGCAGCCACCGGACAGCAGTGCCGCCTTCTTACCGGCTTCCTCGGTAGGGAATACCGCCGGTTTGATGTTCTCCGCACCGGCCTCACACGCTACGGAACCGCCTGCATCCCACACCCCGTTAAAAAGCATTGCCGTCTTTCCGTCAAAGAAATCGGAACGGTACGCTTCATCATCGTCACCCCCCGGCCCGAAATTAGCCGAATCGATTTTCTGCAGGGCATTTTTCTGTATAAAAGAAAGCGTGTCCGCAAAGACCGTCTGCTTAAAACTCTCCACATTTTTCCCTTCTGCATAGAAGCTTCTGGAATCCGCGCTTCTCTGAAGATAGGCCGCGGTAAGGATATTAGCGGGCCATCCTGCATTCAGGCCGAAGGGCATAATCCCCGCTGCGGTCAGCTTATCCACCGCCGTATTAAAATCATCCCAGGTATTCCATACATCCGGCGTATCCGCTCCCGCCTGTTTAAAAAGCGCTTCATTATACCAGAAACCAACGCCCTCAATCTGCTCTCTCACAGAATAAATGTTCCCGTCTTCCGTCAGATTCTGCTCATAACAGACGCCGACTCCGTCCTTAAAGCTGCTGTCCTCATCCAGATAAGGTTTCAGATCCAATATCATTCCTGCCGCCGATGCCACGGGTGTGATGTCCCAGCCTCCGAAATCCGCAATATCATAAAATTCCCCGGCACTGATATCATTGAGCGCGGTGTTATAAATGCCTTCCGCTCCCGTCTCATCCGCTTGTATCACAAAATGGAACTCATCCTTATGGGCATCCGCAAATTCCTGGTAGATCGCGCGCATTTGTGCGGCAGCCGCCCATTCCGATTCGTCATGGTAGTAACCGTGTACAAAAGTGATGGTAGGAAGCTCTCCGTCCGCCGTCTGTGCATCCGCTTCGGATTCCGCCGGCGCGCTCTCCTGCGCAGGCTGTTCCTCCTGTTTACTCTCCGCCGGCTGCGGGGAATCCGCCGTTTCCGCGCTGTTTCCGCATCCTGCCAGCATAAGAGCCGTCATCGCCGAACAAAGCAGCCATACCAAAGATTTTCTTTTCATATCCTGTACCTCCCTATTGGTAACGAAGCTGCAACGGTTCCTGTTCCGCAGACAGAAGCCGCTGCGTTTTCCTGTTGCTTTCAATTTACCACGCCCGGGTTAGGTTCTGAATAAACAAAGCTGCAGATATCTATGCTATTTTTTCACCTGCTTCCGATGCCGAAAGAAAAAAGATGTTATTTTTTTACCCGCCGCCCTTTTTCGGGACGGAGCAGTAAAAAAATAACATCCTTTCCGGGAAAGGCCCGGGCCTGTCCGCATATCAGCCGGGTATCCCATACCATATGCCGCTGTCACCCTTTTACAGGCTTTGATCCAGCTCCGCGATCAGGGAATCCAGAGCCTCCTCCTCCGTACAGGCACGCCGGATATCCGCACCGATGGTTTCCATGATCCTGCTGTTCCAAACGCTGGTAATCGTCTTTATCTGGATATCCGCCCCATGCGCCTGCTCCAGCGCATTGCCCAGCAGCGGGTATTCTTCCCTGATTACCGCCAGATCCACATTGGGATTGGAAGGGGCCTGCCCCGTTTCCAGCGCCAGCTTCAACTGCACCTCCCCGCTGAGCATGTACTTTAAAAAACGGACGGAGGCTTCTTTTTTCTTTTCATCATAGCTGTCAAAGAGCACGTATCCGGAGGAAGGGGAGATATAAGAAAGGCTCTCCCCCGATTCCGTGGGATAGTTGGCGTATGCGATATCCGCCTCCGCCGCACAGCCCTTGAATTCTTCACATTCCCACACGCCGTTAAAATAAATGGCCGTCCTGCCCTCCCGGAAATATTCCCTGGCATCATCCAGGCTCTCCGCCTTCACCGAATGGCTGAAAATCCAGGCGAAATCCCGTACCGCATCCCGGAACACAGGCGTATCAAACGCAGCCGGCAGCGTACGGGCCATCTCCAGCCCCTGCGGCCCCTTCCCTGCCAGCACTGCAAGAAAAAGATTTTCCGCCACCTGCACCGTTTCCAGCGCACAGGCATCCGTCCTGTCCCCTCCCCAGGCATCCAGCTTTTCAAGGGCTTCCCGGAATTCCTCCCAGGTACGGGGCGGCCTGGCATTCCCCTTTTCATCCACGATCCCGGCCTCCCGGAAATATCCGGCATTGTACCAGTAGCCCATCACCTCCAGCGCATCCGGCACCGTATAAAGGCCGCCGTCTTCCCCCGTCCAGGTTTCCAGGACCGAGGGGTGGATACTCCGGATGAAATCCGCATCCGCTTCTATAAAAGGAAGGAGATCCAGCGCCATACCGCGCTTTATTGCATTCTGTACATAATAGGACTGTCCGTTCGTGCTGACAATTTCCGGCATTTTATCTACGGCAAGCATATTGTTGGCCTGCTCCACAGCGATATAGCTGTCGGAGGAGGGCTGGTAATTCAGCACAATATCCGGATTTTCCTCATCAAAGGCACGGTAAATCTCCTGCATGGTGGAATGTGTGTTGACCGTCCCTCCCCAGCCGTGGATAAAGGTCAGCTCCGTCACCTCCGGCTCCTCCTGCCTGCCGCAGCCGGTGATAACCGCTGCGGTTAAAAGCACCGGCAGAACACGCCGGAACACTCCCTGATAAATTCGGTTTCTTTTGTCCACTTCCCAGCCTCCCGTCAGCGTATCTGCACATCAGCCCCAGCCGGGCGTTTCTGTAAACAGCTGTGTGTCGGAAAACAGGGTCCAGCCCTCTTCTCCGGTACTAAGCCGTTTCATTTTTACATAAATCATATCCTCCGCAGCAGGCACGAGCGCAAGGCTGTTCATCTGTTCGCCCGGTTCCATAATAAAAGAGGGTTCGCCCGAAGGGTGCTCTTCCCACGCTTCATAAAAAGGGATGGCAAGCTGTGCCGTATACACATACGGTTCCTCACTTACAAGAGGAACCTTTATCTCATATTCCGGCTGCATCATCTGTTTCATCCGGTTTTCTTCCAACTTGAAATCCAGCTTTACGTAATAACATCCGAACCCCTGTGTAAAAACAGGAGTATCCGCCCATACTTCCATTGTTCCGTCACCCGGCAGCTTCATATATCTATTGCTGTCAAAATCGGATACCCCTATCCGGTACAGATTTCCTGTCCCATTCAGTACCTCAGCCTCCTTCAGATCCCCAAGCTCCCTGAGCGTTCCCTTCTCCAGGCTGAAAAATTTCATCATGGAAAAACAGTCGTTATCTTCCTGCCCCTGCAATACCAGTTCCTTTTTTCTGTCGGTTCTGTCCAGATCGATCACCCAGAGCCGGTAAGCGCTGGAAACCGTCTGCTTTGTTTCCCAGGCCGTCTTTCCGTTGATATCGATAGCAGCGCCGTCCGTTTCATACGCGTCCGCTTCCTTCCTGACATGATACCGGATGCTGTCCGGCATACCGTCACCGTCCAGATCAAACCAGGCCGTCTGCTCCGGCCGGACAGAGAAGAAAAGACCGTTTTCTTCTTGTTCGGCACACCGCTCCTCCCACAGTTGTTTTAACACACCGCCCGGGCCAAACCATTCCGCCGTCGCCAGTTCCCCCGTCAAAAGCCCGGCAATACCGTCATTTTCATTTTCTACCGTCAGTGCCCCGTCCTTCCAGCTGCAGGTCAGATTCACGTTCCGATCCTCTTTGCCCAGATTCAGCTGTACCAGGCCGTTTCCCCGCAGCCAGATTTCCTTAATCCAATAGTTATCCGACTCATAGGACGATAAGCATTCCGCTGCACCGGGCAGGGTGAGAAAGCTATCCCGACCCACAGGAACCGCTCCGTATTCATGGAAACTTCCCTCTTTATAGTAAAAATAACAGGGCTTTACCGTGCGCCCGGTCCCGTCCTCCCTGGCATCCAGGCTGCTTTGGTACAGGAGATAGGTTCCGTCCCCGCTGCCCGTAAAAGCTTCCCCCTTGCCGGAAAGTACGCTTTCATAGGGCCTTCCTTCCGAAACACCCCACAGCAGGGAACATGCGGAGCTTCCCCCGCCGGACTCCGTATACCAGAAAGCGGTATTTTCCGGTGTTTCCACAACAGCGCTTATATCCTGCAGAGATTCCGGCGTTTCTCCCCCTGTCCCCACAGGCACGGCTCCCTCCTCCGATACAAACCACCGGCGGCCTTCCAGAACACCGTTATGATTCACTCCGGTAAAAGCGAAGGCCTCCCGTTTCCCGTCCCCGTCGAAATCGGCACAGTCAAACAGCAGAATCTCCTCTCCGGCCGTTTCCTCCACCAGGGAAAACAAAACGGCATCTCCGCTGCTCTTATCCTCCTGCGCCCCGGAACCGGCAGCCGGAAGCTGTGTGTCTTTTCCTTCGCAGCCTGCCAGCAGCAGGCCCGATAACAGGCAGAGAATTATTACACGTTTTATTTTCATCATTTCCACCTCTTCCTTCTAATAAACAATAAAAATAAAGGTTCCGGAGGAATCCTCCGCGGCTTCCAGTATTACTGCATAGGTTCCGGTTTCCGGTATGGTATACTGACAGTTAAACGGTGTTTCCGTATCCATCTGAATTACCTTATCTCCCTTTTCATTCGTTAGGGTAAGTTTCATTTGCCCGCTTCCTGCATTTCTTGCCGCAGCTACAATATCCCCTTTTTCCAGTTCTATTTTTCCTTTCCGTTCCTTTGTCAGCGCCAAATCACAGGAAAAATCTCGCTGCTCCAGATATTCCTTTTTATCCTCGTATATGGTTTCCTCCGCTTCTGTCATCTCCTGCATGGTAAAACGAAGCCTGATATTGAAATTCTTTCCTTCCGGCTTTTCCAGTATGAGCTTTACCGGCCCCTCAGGAAGCGTAATCCCTGCATCAATGGAATTGCTCCCGGTCCAGCCTGCGCCGCTTCCCATCAGGCTATTTACGTATACTACCTGCTCCGTTCCATCCTCTTCCACGAACTTTAAACGGAACGGATTTTTGATTTCCGTCCGTTTTGCACCTGCTGAAATAAGCGCCGCTTCTCCCTGAATGACGATATTTTTCGGTACGGCAAGCTCTGTATCCAGAAGCACCGTATCCCCTTGTGTATCATCGGTAAAATTGGCTTCATACCGGCCGCTCACAGCCGCTTCGTCCAACTGCTGCCAGCCTGACGCAGGGTCTGCCTGCGCCCGGCCGGATACACCGCAGCCGGATACAAGCATATGAAGAATTACTATGGATATCATGAGCTTTCCCGTTCCTGTTTTCATCCACTTTCTCCCCGCTCCCGTTTTACTTTTATCCTTATGTTTTGCCGTTGCAAACAACGGATACGAGCTTTTTATATTATTCTACTCCAAAACAGCCGCGATGTATAGAAGCAAGACCAATTGGAATCAGATAAAAAACATCTCTGATTTTACGCAAATACGCCCCTCATAGACAAATCTACTTTTAGCCGGCAGTAAAATCCTGTTAAATTTTTTATAATTCAATAAGAAACACCCCCAATCAAAAAGTCTGTACCTGCTGCGCCGGAACGATATGCCTTTTTAATCAAGGGCGCGAAGCGCAGAAGCCGCATAAAATAAGGCTTAGAGATTCCGAGAGTCTATATAAGAAGTGCAAAGAAGGCTGAATATGGAAGCAATAGATAGGGGTAACAGAATTACAGAATAAAAAAACAAAAATCATGTGCATTGTATTGCAAATTAGGTGCAAACAATATAAACTATAAGTATCAGTTAGAAGGGAGTTGATAACATGGCCGGCAATACAACCAACATCAGCATTCGTATGGATGCGGAACTGAAATCTCAAGCGGATGAACTTTTTGCAGAATTAGGCATGAATATTTCCACAGCGTTCAATATTTTTGTCCGTCAATCGCTCCGTGAAGGTGGTATTCCTTTTGATATTTCGCTGAATAAGCCAAATAAGGAGACTGCAGCCGCAATGCTCGAAGCGGAAAGGATTGCGAAAGACCCTGCTATAAAGGGTTATACTGATTTAAATCAGCTTTTCGCAGATTTGAGAAAATGACAAAATATACCGTTAAGCCTACCACGCAATTCAAGAAAGATTATAAATTGGCAATCAAGCGCGGTCTAAAAATTGAACTATTAGAGGAAATTATCTGCAATCTTGCAAACGGTGTACCTCTGCCAGAGAAAAACAAAGACCATGCACTTGGCGGCAACTGGAACGGACACCGTGAATGCCATATCTTATCCGATTGGTTACTTGTTTATCGGCTAGAGAATGATGTTCTTGTCTTAACTTTGGCTCGCACAGGCACACACAGTGATTTGTTTGAAAAATAGGAAGATACCGCATGAGGAAACCTATATATTTTTAATCAGCAATATAGAAGTTTTTGCAATGACTCCGGGCATAAGGGTAATAGATCTTTCCCGGACAGTCTGCCCGAACAAAGGGACGGAATTACTTCCGCAAGACAGCAGCAATCCCTGAAAACCAAGGCCGGCAAATCCATTTTCAGGATTTGCCGGCCCAAGTATTTAGTACATATGCCCGGCAGCCACATTTTCATTTACCGGTACATTTACCGGTTCTTTTTCAGATGGTCGCCTGAATCAGCGACTGTTGGTTGCCGGCCGCCAGCTCCCGTACCTTCTCCATATCCAGGCCCAGCGCCTCCGTCATACGGCGTCCATACTCTTCATCCGCCCAGTAACAGTGCACCGCATGTCGGTACTTGATATTCTCCGTTACGGGTTCGATATTCCCCGCCGTATTCTCAATCAGCAGATCCCGTTTATCCGGCGCCATCACCCGCCACAGATCACCGCCTGCCCGGAAGCAGTCGTCCGTGGGATCCTCCTGGGGATCATAAGCGTACAGGGCGCCTTCCAAATCGAGAGGCGGTTCGCAGACATCCGGCTGCGACGCCCATTCGCCCTGACTGTTGGGGGAATATGCCGCCGCGCGTCCATAGTTTCCATCGGTACGCATCAGCCCGTCGCGGTGATAATCATGTACCTCCACCTTGGCGCGGTTTACCGGAATCTGGTTATAATTGACACCGAGCCGGTATCTCTGGGCATCTCCGTATACAAACAGCCTGCCCTGAAGGAACTTGTCCGGTGAAAAGCCGATTCCCGGAACCACATGGGCCGGTGTAAACGCCGCCTGCTCCACCTCCGCAAAATAATTTTCGGGATTCCGGTTAAGCTCCAGCACACCAACCTCGTGAAGGGGATATTCCGCATGACGCCATATTTTGGTAATGTCAAAGGGATTTTCATAGTGCTTTTTCGCCTGTTCTTCCGTCATGATCTGCACATACATTGTCCAGCGGGGGAAATCCCCTTTCTCTATGGCGGTAAACAAATCCCTGCCGTGGCTTTCCCTGTCTTTGGCAATCAGGGCTTCCGCCTCATCGTCTGTCAGGTTTTTTATCCCCTGCTGTGTCCGGAAATGGAATTTGCACCATACTCTTTCCTTCTTCTGGTTATAAAAAGAATAGGTGTGCTCCCCAAAGAAATGCATGTGCCGGAAGGTGGCGGGAATCCCCCTGTCGGACATGACAATGGTCGTCTGGTGGAAGGTCTCCGGAAGAAGCGTCCAGAAATCCCAGTTATTCTGTGCGGAGCGCATTCCGGTACGGGGATCCCTTTTCACGGCGCGGTTGAGATCCGGGAAATTATGTACGTCCCTCAGGAAAAATGTGGGGGTATTGTTTCCCACCAAATCCCAGTTTCCTTCATCAGTATAAAACTTTACCGCAACCCCTCTGATATCCCGTTCCGCATCGGCGGCTCCCCGTTCGCCGGCCACAGTGGAAAACCGAAGGAACAGATCGGTTTTCGTGCCTTTCTGCAGGACCTTGGCTTTCGTCCATTGGGAAATATCGTGCGTACATGTAAACGTACCGTACGCACCCCACCCCTTGGCATGCATACGTCTTTCAGGAATCACTTCCCTGTCAAAATGAGCCAGCTTCTCAAGAAGCCACACATCCTGAAGCGCTACCGGCCCTCTCGGCCCGGCTGTCAGGGAATGCTCGTTTTCCGCTACGGGCGCCCCAACCTCATTGGTCAGTTTTTTGTTCTCCATAAAATACCTTCCTTTCTAATCGATAACAATTATCAATATCATTATTATAGCATGTCTCACAAAATAACACAAGACATTTCGCATAACAATTATGCAAAATGCCTTGTAATATGCAACAGTTCAGCCGGCCCCCTGTCGTCCCTAAACCAGCTTTACTCCCAGCCCCTGCCGGATAAACGGCAGATATTTGACATATGCAGGATCCACCTGCCCGATAACCGTTACCCTTTCTTCCGCCGGCAGATCCACCCGCGCGATTTCCAGTTCCCCCATATACCGCAGATATTTTTCATTGGACAGGGAAATGCTTCCTGCGGGCCTTTTCCCTGTGCCCAGGGGACTGATGTGCTGTTTGCACTGTCTGGATTCCTGGGAACGGATGACCAGTTCGCCGGAGTCCGGCCGGTCATGGTGTATGGTATCCCTCACGAAATCGAATTCCGGCAGGATATCCGCCTTCAGCTCCACATAATCCCGGCTGAGGCAAGCGATATCCTGCCAGGCCTTCTCCGTCACATCCACATCCCCCACCAGAACCACGTCGCACAGCCCGTCATAATACAGCTCCAGCATATTCAGGAGAACCTCCTCCTTCCGGTTCCGGTGGGACTCCGCCGTGGGCAGCCCTTCCTCCAGCGGCCCGCGCAGTTCCTTGTTCCCGGGTACAAAACCCAGGATGGTAAATCCAAGAAAACGCAGTCTTTGGTTGATTTCACGGATTCTCTGCAGGGAAAGGCCCGTCAGCGGTTTTGGGTAGAAATTATGACATGCCGTAAAACGGCTGAAATCCGCCCCGGCCTCCCGCCACGCCCCAATATCGCTTTCTGTTATGGTGGAGGCGTTAAAAACCACATGGAAGCTTTTTGCAAGACGTACCGTATCCGCAGCCGAAAAGCCATAATCCAGACGGATATGGGTAATTCCCATGGGCTGCAGTTCGTCAATCCGTTTTACCCCCAGCAGTTCCAACGTTTCAGGGCCGACATCCACAATCAGGTTCATGCCGTTTTCCCGGCAGAGCTTCAGCATATGGCGGATGTCCCCGCGGTAATCTGCCCCGGTTTCCTCCGGTATATGGAGGGAGGTAAAGGCATATTTCACTCCGCAGGCAGCCGCTTTTGTTATAATCCGCTCATTTTTCCGGATTCCTGTTGAGAAATAAAGTGAGATCCCCGTATTCATATCTGCTCCCTTCTGTACCCGCCGGCACGTCACTGCATTCTTTTTTATGCGGCATGGCTCATTCTCCGTAGACTTCGTTGATCCGATCTTCATCCACACCAAAGAAATAGGTTACCAGAAACCCACCCACATAGGCTATCAGCATGGAAATAAGAAACGTAAACTGTTGTCCCGGCTGCATGATCAATAAGCCGAACAAGCCGGAAACACCCTGGGATATGGCACCCAGATGGAACAGGGCTGCCGCCGCGCCGCCAAAACCCGAACCGATGCAGGCCGTCAGGAAAGAACGTCCCAGGGGCAGAGTTACCGCATACATCATGGGTTCCCCGATCCCCAGGATTCCAACCGGTATGGAATCCCTGATATACCCTTTCAGCTTCTTGTTTCCGGTTTTTATATACAGGGCCACTCCTGCGCCGACCTGTCCGCCTCCTGCCATCATAAGCATGGGAAGCAGATAATTGATGCCGCCGGTCGCCCCGGCCGGATCATTGAGCATGGCATGGATCGGTGTGAGCGCCTGGTGAAGGCCCACCGACACCAGGGGCAGGAAGCCGGCTGAAAGAATAAAACCTCCCACGACTCCCAGCTTTGCATAAACAAAGGTGAGTACCGTAAAAATCCCGTTTGTCAGGATTTCCCCCACAGGCTGTATTACCAGGAGCGCCGCAAGGCCGCCCAGGATCAGAACTAGCAGCGGGCTGATGAAGGTATCAATGATATCCGGCATGATCCTGCGGATCGTTTTTTCCAGAAAAGCAAAGAACATACCTGCAATCAGCGCTGCCAGAAGCCCTCCCGCCGCCGGATTAAATACGTCGTTGGTAAAGGGCAGCAGGATCTGGGAATCCTTATAGACAGCCAGCAGGGGCATGGCAGGATTGGCAATGGACATGGCTCCCGCAATCGCGCCGAGTACGCCGGATCCGCCGAACTCCTTCGCCGCATTGAAACCGACCAGAATAGGAAGGTATGCAAACAGTGCCCATCCCATGGTCCGGATGCACTCATACCACCATATGCCCGACAGGGTTCCGCCTGTGGAGACATTGATGACATTGCAGATCCCGTTAATCAATCCGGCCGCAATGATCCCGGGCAGCAGAGCCACGAAAATATTTGCTATTTTTTTCAGGAAACGCTGCACCGGTTTATCATGTCTGGCTTTCTGCTTCGCCTTATTCTCCGCCGTCACTGCGGATACATCCTCTTTCTTTTTCGGGGCCGCCCCCGGATCCTCCGCCACGCCCTTGGCAATGCCCGTTAACCCGCAGAACGCCTCCAGAACCTTATTTACCTTTCCCGGCCCAAAAACAATCTGCAGGGTATCGCTCTCCACCACTCCGAGAACACCCTCCAGCTTTTTAACGCCTTCCAAATCCACGCTGTCCATATTCCTGATACCCACGCGGAGCCTTGTCATGCACGCCGCATTGGAGGATACATTTTCTATGCCTCCCAGGAGTACCAGAAGCTCCTTTGCTGTCTGTTTGTAATCCATACTCGCTTTCTCCTTTTCCTCGATTCACCCGATACGATTCCGGTTTTCCTTCAAGGCCTCTTTTATTTTGCCGCCGGCCCCGGAAAGCTTGTCCTGGGCCTGCGCCGCACCGCATCCCATAATCAGCAAGGTAACGGCTGTTTTCACATGGCCGCCTGCCTGCGCCAGCGCAGCTTCCGCTTCTCCTCTCGTACAGCCGGTAGCTTCCATGGTGATATTCTGCGCCCGCACCACCAGCTTTTCATTGCTCTGCTTCACATCCACCATCAGGTTTTCATATGCCTTCCCTATCCCAACCATACTCGCGGTGGATATCATATTCAGCACCATCTTCTGGCAGGTACCGGCTTTCAGACGCGTGGAACCGGTGAGCACCTCCGGCCCGGGCACCGGCTCGATGGCAATCCGGGCTTCTTTGCCAACCTCGGAACTTTTGTTGCAGGCTATGGCCACCGTTTTGCATCCGATAGAATTGGCATATTTCAGGCCATATATCACATAGGGGGTTCTCCCCGATGCCGCAAGGCCGATAACGGTATCCTTTTCCGTCAGCCCCAGTTCCTTCAGATCCTGTTCACACAGGGTATGGCTGTCCTCCGCCCCTTCCACCGCTTTCATAAAAGCATTCCGGCCGCCGGCAATCAGGCCAACCACCATTCCCGGATCCACGCCGAAGGTAGGCGGGCATTCCACCGCATCCAGGACTCCAAGCCTTCCGCTGGTTCCTGCGCCCAGATAGATGATTCGTCCCCCCTTTTCCAGACTCTCTGTAGCCCATTGGATCGCTGTGGCGATTTCAGGCAGCACTTCTTCCACGGCCTTCACGGCTTTTGTATCTTCCCGGTTCATAATCCGGGCTATTTCAAGAGGAGTCATTTCATCCAGCTTCATGGTATCCGGGTTGCGTGACTCCGTCGTTAATTTTGATAAATCAATCATGGCGCTTCGCCTCCTTTTTTCTTAATATGTGTCCGTTCTTACCATTTCATACAAATATTTTTCCAAAACCTGTAACTGCCCCAGGATGGCAGTCGGGGAAACCATGGCGGCACCAACTTTTTTCTATATCCAGCGGCTATATCCAGCGGGGGTAAAATTTCAAAGTGAATTCGTGATATCTACCAAACATTGATTTTATAGCA